>CAIRRW010000208.1 GCA_903881065.1 uncultured Bacteroidota bacterium | reverse complement strand
AGGAATAAGATAATTCAGGAACTAAGGCATGTAATAAATTCTTTATAGAAAAAGAATTCTTCATAGCCGGATGATAATAACTTTTGTTTTGAAATGGCTGCATTAAATCGACAATCCTTTTAATAAGAATATCTATAGATGAAGTATATACGGGGAAATCTTTCTTTAATCCATTTAGTATGTTTTTTTCCATTAAAGTATCATATACTAATATAGTTCCTTCATTTTCAGTTGCTTTCAGGAGACTTTCTACAAATGATTTCCGAGGATCCATACCTTGCTCTGCTAGAAAAGAATAGTGTTCCAAGATAGCATCCTTATTCTTTTTATAATGTAATGAATATTGAAACGGAATATGCTGATAAGGCTTCGTTTTATTATAAATAGGTACTGCAGGCATAAATGTTTCAAAATCCATAAAGAACACTGGATATTTAACTTTATTCAGAAATTCATTTATTGCAGTTTTATCAATTTTCTCTTCATCATTTTTTACGGATGTTATATGTGTGTTCACGTTTGCATTCAGATTATTAATTGCCGGAATTTCCTTTATCGTTTTGTACCCTGCATTATATAAGGCAAACTGTTCTGATTTCGGAATTCCAGTTATTTGAAAAACTGAATCGGGAGGAACATTTTTCCAGCAATAGCACATAAAATCGCAGGTGTAGGGACTGAAACATTGTTCGCCGATAGGAATATTAGGTTGTTCGACATTCGCAATTACCAATTTCGATTGGAAAATATTCTCTTCCACCATCGTTTGATTCTTAAGTACATCTTGCTTTACCGACTTGATTGCAAATAGTTGTTGTAAATCCAATTCGCCATTTCGTATGTACTGATTGTTAATTGTTATAAGCGCAATATCTGCCAGTGGCAAACCGTAATTGGTAATTACCCAATATTGAAGTGAAGCATCCAACAGATAAGTATTTGAAATTTTGGTACTGCTTTTAACTTCATAAGCATACCATTTATCATCACGCTTTACAAGAATATCAAGTATGGCAAGCACTTGCTCATGTTGAAAAGCTGCTTCATATATTATTTCTACACCATTCGCTATCAGCTCTCTTGTTCGTTTTACGGCTTCTCCATTGTTCGATCGCTTTGCAGGTGTTGCATCTACTCCACCCGGAAAAAGTTTCTGTGCAAGTATTCCTACTCTGTTACCTCTGTTGAAAATAGCCGTTTGTTCGGTGGATAGTCTATCGCGAAGTTGAATAAAATTCTTGTACAGATATAACGACTTGGCACATTGAAGACCGCGAAGAAATGTAGATTTACTTAATAAGTGTTTTTCCAAAATGAAATAATTACGCTGCGAAAGTAGGATATTTTTTCGCGCTTACTACGTTTTCTGATGAAATACAATTAGAATTAAATACTTAGGATAAGTATGTTGAACAATTAAAAACAATTGATGGTTCGGGCTTATTTAGTTGTTATTTCTTGCCTTGTTACATTCTGAATATCATCAATTTCCCATTTTCCTTTATTATTTGAAAGAGTATATTCTAATTGCATTTTTGATGGGAATTCAAAAGTTAAAACGGAATTAACACTATTGGTAACTTCATCAACAACTCTCGCCTTATCTATGTTTTTCAGGTCGTCATCATACTCCTGAGAACACATTATCAAATCAAAGTCAAATGCTTCGGGCGGACCATCGTATTGAGGGTTTGATTTATAATCTTTATCTGCATGCGTAAAATGTTTCCTCCATTTATTCATGTATTTATCAGAAATAAAGCCACTCCTTTTCAATAACGATAAATACTTCTCTGTCGAATCAAAGTTTACAGAATAAAGTTTGGTAGAATCCACAAGGGCATTTCCATTATTGTTAACCATGTTGATACGACCAACAGTATTTATATTTGTTTTATACCATTTTAGGAATTCCACAACTCTGTCGGAAGGTTCTGGCGCTTGTTTGTTATTGAATGAGCATGACGATACAAATATGAGAAAGAAAACTAAAGTAGAATATTTCATTTATTAAGTAGAGTATATTTGGTTTATATATTCAAAGATAATAAAATAACTATATAGAACATTTTCCTATAATAATTAATTAAAACTCAAGTTCCGAAACAGGAACAACTTTATTATACACTCTCTCTTATTCGTTCAAAACACCTATTGTATAACAAACTTGTTTGTTCGCACGGTCTCATTATTCTTTACCCTAATAAAATAGATCCCTTTTGATAAAGTGCCGTTGTCAATGTTTACTAAAGCTTCAGCAGTATTTTTTTGCCATATTAAACTGCCTATCTCATTGTAAATAAATATCTGGTTTAAATCGGAATTATTTCCTCCATACATTTCTATGGTTATATTTCCATCAGAAGGATTAGGATATAGTAACAATTGACTTTCCGATTTATGCATTGCGTTAATTCCTGTATAATAACCGTTAAAATATTCCACATCCTTTACCACATTGTGTTTGTCGCAGTGTACAATACATACAGGATATCCTATGCCGTTGGCGATGTAGCTATATGTGTTTGTAGAATCTCTATTATATTCGGTTGAATAAACTTGTATGGTAGACATTTTTCCATATACACTATCAATTTCAGTTATATATTCATGCTCACGTAATACGTTTGAATAATTACCATAAGGCGTAGTCAATGATCCGCAGGCATCAGCGATGATTTGCTTTTTTATAGTTCTAACATAGAAAGTATCTACATCGGCAGCATTTCTATTCAAAGGCAATTCCCATCTACCATAAGCCGTAAATACACTTCCATAAACTGCAGGAGCTCCAATTACAAGTTCTTCTGGAGTATTATGTACATTTATTCCTGCTGCAATCCCTGTTTCTGGTCTGAAACCATTAACCCAGAAACCAGTACTGTCACTTCGCCAAAAGCAATATCCATTGCCCTGACCAACAGGTGCTCCACCAAATAAACTACCATATAAGTTTCCAGGACCGTATGTATAAATATTGGAAGATGGGAAAACTGAAACATAAGCCGTAGTTGAAGTTGCATGGTATTCGGCAAACTTTGGGTATTGCGGTGTAAGTGCAGAGTAATTCCAAACACGGGCAGTACCCGGTGTTAATAATGATACATTGGTAAGGGTGTCAACAGATAGAATTACAGAAACACCGTTATGTGGCAAATCGGCGCCGGTAATTCGTATTCCGCATCCCGATGTGGTCGTATAACATGTAGAAGTATTGGTACATCCATTCTGAGTAACTACCACAGCATAGTTTCCGGGGGCGGTTGCTGTAAAACTCTGATATGTTTGTCCGGGAAGAGGATTGTTACCATTGCAGTTCAGCCATTGGTAAGCAGCTCCTGTAGCATTTGCCGTTAAAGTTGATCCTGCCTGAGTTACCGATACATCAACTGTGTTTACGGTAACATATACTGTCTGAGATGCCGATGAACCTGCTGTATTATTAGCTGTAATGGAAATTGTTCCGCTAGAATTTACAACAGCATGTATACTGTCGGTGGTTCTTGTGCCAGTCCATCCTATTGGCAATGTCCAAGTATAACTTGTAGCACCGCTTACTGGAGTGATATAATACAAGTTACTGCTTCCATTGCAGACAGTAGTATTGCCATAAATAGTTACAGGTATTGGAGGCGGACCGAGAATATAAGTAGGATAACATGCCGAAGTATCAGTACATCCGTTTTTAGTTACTGCCACTGCATAAATACCTGAAACAGTTGCTGTATATGATTGTGAGGTATGACCTGATAATTGGATATGCCCGTTGCAATCTATCCATTGATAAGTTGCGCTGGCTGCATTTGCTGTAAGTGTTGCGCCCGCCTGTGCCACAGATGTATTTACTGTAGTTACATTAACAGCCAATGTTTGCGATGAAGATGAACCGTACATATTATTTGCTGTAACCGAAATAGTACCGCTGCTGCTGCATGTTGCATTAATGCTGTTGGTGCTGCTTGTTCCGCTCCATCCGTTTGGTAATATCCAAGTATAGCTGGTAGCACCGCTTATTGGTGAAATGCTATAGGTATTTGTACTTCTATTACAAACCGATATGTTGCCAGAGATGGACCCTGGTGTTGAAGGTGCGCTGCCTCCCGAACCATTAATTTTACGAATTACATTATTTTCATCTGTAATATAAATATTTCCTAAAGCATCTACTCCAACGCCTTCTGGACCATTTAAAGTTGCTGCAATGGCAGGACCATTATCACCTGTATAACCTAGAGAACCGTTTCCAGCAATGGTAGTAATAATACCTGTTGAAACAGTTACCTTGCGTATTCTGCTGTTTCCGTCATCTGCAATGTAAAAATCCCCATTAACATCAAATGCAATTTTAAGTGAAGGGTCATTCAACTGTGCTGATGTTGCCAATCCATTATCTCCGCTGAATCCTGACGTTCCATTACCTGCAATTGTAGTTATTATTCCTGTAGAAGCATTTACTTTGCGTATAACATTATTGCCTCCATCAGTAATATACAAATTGCCTAAAGCATCCAATGTTATTCCATTAGGTCCATTAAGTGTTGCCGATGTTGCCTGACCATTATTTCCAATGTAACCAGCTGTTCCATTACCTGCAACGGTAGTTATTATTCCTGTAGTAGCTGCTACTTTGCGTATCACATTATTACCCATATCGGCAATGAATAAATTACCTGCATTGTCTACTGCTACATCCCAAGGGCTATTCAGCTGTGCATTGGTTGCTGGTCCACCATCTCCACAAAAAGGCCACATACTCGGAAAGAATGTTCCATCACCAGCTACAGTTTTAATTATACCTGTTGATACTGTTATTTTACGAATAACATTATTAAGATTATCTACTACATAAATATTATCAGAAGTATCAAGTGCCACCCCAAATGGATATGCTAGATAAGCTGAAGTTGCCAAACCTCCATCTCCTCCATAGTACCAGTTTGTACCGTTGTAAGTATAATAGGTACCTGCTACTTTGTTTATTATTCCGGTAGATGAAACTTTGCGGATAGCATTGTTGCCATTATCAGCGAAAATAATATTTCCCGAATGATCAAAAGCAATTCCAAATGTGATACCCAATGTGGATAAAGTAGCGGCTCCTCCATCGCCGGTATGTCCGACTGCGCCTGTTCCAGCAATAGTATTAATATACCCAACCTGCGCGTTGCTCCATAAGCTGATTAATGAAAGTGTAAATAAAAGTAATTTTTTTTTCATGATGCTTGATATTTATTAATGATTTGAATGTTAATTGGAGTAAAAGTAATTTAAATAAAGTATAGATTTTCAATGATTTTCGTCATGTTTTGAAAGTTCAGTTTATACATTTAACTTTATAGCAGAATCATCATTTCAAGAGAAAAAATTTTAATTATCAAAACTAATATTACCTTTGCCCTCCAAATTAAAATGACTTTGTAGCTCAGTTGGTAGAGTAGCTGACTCTTAATCAGTGGGTCGAGAGTTCGAGCCTCTCCAAGGTCACTGATATTCTTAAAATAAAAACGCCCCACAAAATTGTGAGGCGTTTTTATTTATTTAAGACGATAATTATTTCATATCATTCATAATTGATAGTGTTTCGTTGAGATAAATATCTTTCTTTATTGATTTATACCAATCTTTTGCTTTCTTCACTTTTACTGTATCTGATTCAGGTATAGCATCCGCTTTTAAAGCTGATATTTCCATTCCCGGTATTTCTTTATCCAACTCCTCCATCTTTTTAGATTCCGCTTTATAGCGCTTTTGCTCGGCAGTGTATTTATCAAAATTAAGCGAAACCAAAGTACTGTCTTTTTGTTTTTTATAACGTTTTGCAGCAGCTTCTAACACACCAAAATTCGGATTGCTTTTTCGGCGTTCATCACTAAGCTTTTTAAGTTTCTCCACATTATAAGCAGGCTTTAATGGCTGATAACTAGCTGCAGGAATTTCGTCCCAAGCCATTGGATAATCCTGTTCCTTTTCTCCCTGATCAAGCAATGAGTAAGGATCAGGCAAAATAATATCAGGTGTTACGCCTCTTAACTGAGTTGCTCCTCCGTTTATTCTATAAAACTTTTGAGTAGTAATTTTAACAGAACCAAGCGGTTTCAAACTTGCTTTGGAATAAGGTATAACATCGTCTAGCTCATAAACACGCTGCACTGTTCCCTTTCCGAAGGTGGTGGGAGATGTACCAACTATCACACCACGTTTATAATCCTGAATGGCAGCGGCCATAATTTCGGAAGCTGAAGCCGAATTTGAATTAACCATTAGGGTTAACGGTCCGCTATAAGTGATGGAAGGGTCTCTGTCTTCGAGCATTTGCGGTGCGCCGCCACGTTGTTTTACCTGTACAATTGGCCCCTTCTCAATAAATAATCCTGTCATATCCACCACATCATTTAATGACCCACCTCCATTGTAACGTAAATCGATTATTATACCATCCACATTTTCTTCCTTTAATTTCAACAACTCTTTCTTTATATCTCTGGAACAGGATGGTCCGCCATTTCCATTAAAATCAGCGTAGAAAGAAGGCAGTTTTATGTACCCAATATTTTTCTTTCCTTTTATAATTACTGATTGAGCGTACGTTTCTTCAATAACTACTACATCACGAATAAGTGATATAATAACTACGCTTCCATCTGGTTTTTTAACGGTTAAACGAACTTCGGTTCCCTTTTTACCTCTAATTAATTGTACCACATCATCAAGTCGCATATTAGCAACATCTATAGGTTCGGCAGCTCCCTGCGCTACTTTCAATATATAATCACCCTCTTTTAACCTTCCATCATGGTACGATGGAGTCCCTGCAATAATATTGGTAACCTTTATATAATCATCTTTTTCCTGAAGCTGAGCGCCAATTCCAAAGAATTGTCCACTCATAGCTAAATCAAAATTTGCTTTGTCTTTAGGTGCGAAATATTCAGTATGTGGGTCATAAATACTTGTGATTACATTAAAATAGTTGTCAAGCCTGTCGTTACGTTTATAAGTACCTAATCTTTTAAAATAGTCATCATAGGTTTTCATTAGTTTTTTACGGGCATCTACTTCCAGTTCTTCTTTTGTCTTAATAGTTACTGTATCCGATTTTTCTTTCGCCTTTTCCTGACTGTCCATTTTTTCATTAATCTTTTCGAGAACTTGATACTTCAATGATTTGCGCCATGCATCTTTCAAATCCTCTTTTGTTTTTGAAAATGATAGTTTCTCTGCGTCCAACTCTACAGTTTCATCTTTTGAGAAATCAAATGGTTTATCAAGTATATCTTTGTAATAAACCTTTGCTTCCTCTATTCTAGTGTTTATTATTTCCAAGGATTTTTCAAAAAAATTGAAAGTTCCGTTATTAATATCTTCGTCAATGGAATGTTCGTATTTCTTCAACTCGTCTATATCCGGTTGAATCAGGAACTTTTTACCTACATCCATCCGCTTTATGTATAGTTTAAATACCTTTTCCGAAAATGCATCATTAATTTCTAAAGGAGCAAAATGCAACATCTTTAAATCCTGCATCAGCGTTTGATCAATAGCTTGTTCTTTATCTCCTTCTAGAATAAATGTAAAGGAAGCAAGCGCTGCAATAGCAAAGGGTAAAAGGAACAGCAGTTTTTTCTTGTTGGTCATATAGATTGTTTTTATTTTCACGAAATTACTAATAATAGTTGTAGGAGAGTGAATTTGACATTAATTAACAGACAATTCGTTGCTCTTTAATGAATCAGAAGAAAAAACTGTTAATTTGCTTTAATGAATCTTTACAAGTTAGAAGTTTTCAAGTAAAGGAAAGAAGGTATTCGGATAAGAATAATCCTCCTTCATATTTTGATTTTATTACCAAAAGCAGGAGTAATCGTTATTAGATTTAACATTACACATATTAATTGCGAATTATTCTACTCTATTTAAATATAAATATGCATTTGAAATTAATATATTTATTTGGCGGTATAAAAAAGGTAGTGGTGAATGCACTTATTCTTTAATATAAGTTACCATGAAATGTTAGTTCTATTAACAATAAACATACGTATCTATAGGTTACAAATATAATTGAAAGGTAACAATTGGCCAATTTAGTTATTTTGCAAGAATAACAAGTGGGGAACAATCGCTTAATCAAAAGGTAGTGTAGCTGTCATATGAAACCCTTGCTCGCCTCAGCCTGTCAGCATAAAGCGTTGTAATTATGAGTATATCTGGGATAACTGAGTTATATTTTCCCTTCAAGCATCATTAACTTTACTTTAAGCACAGCAGTTACTGTCAAGCTATCTGTAATTTTACCTTCGTTTACCATTTTATATAATTCATCAAAACGAATTTTTTTGCATTGAAGTTCTTCTTCATCTTCGGGGTGCGATTCGCCAAAGCTTAAATCCTGCGCTATATAAAGTATTCCGAATTCATCGGAAGCAGAATTACTCAAATACAACTTCTGTATTTTAGTCCATTTGTTGGCTGTAATGCCAGTTTCTTCAAGCAGCTCGCGCTTTGCCGAATCCAACGGTGGCACATCACGAAGTCCGCCTCCTTCGGGTATCTCCCACGAATACTGATTAATAGGATATCTGTATTGACCAACAATCCAGGTATTATAATCTTTATCCAATGGCAAAATACCAATGGCAATATTCTTGAAATGAATAACACCATAGGTTCCCGGAGTATTGTTTGGAGTTAGTACGTCGTGCTTTGTAAGACCAATCCAAGGCGAATCGTATATCTTTTCGGTTGTTAATGTAGTCCAAGGATTTTTATTTTCGTCCATTTTTGTAAGTGGTTTAGTTATACTTAATGAAAGTAAAAGGTACTATTATATATTTCGCGAAGATAAAAAGAATAGCTTTGTTCTCTCAAACAATAAACAAAATCAATCTCTAAAACGACATGAATAAATTCGCAATAGCTATACACGGTGGTGCAGGCACAATACTTCGCTCCTCCATGACACCCGAAAAGGAAATAGAATATAAACTAGGACTGAAAAACGCTATTATGGATGGTGATAATATATTAGCAAAGGGTGGCAACGCATTGGATGCTGTGGAAACAGCTATTCGAAACCTGGAAGACAATCCGCTATTTAATGCCGGACGAGGCGCTGTATTTACCAGTAAAGGAAAAAACGAAATGGATTCGTCGATAATGGAAGGCAGCACCTTGATGGCAGGAGCTGTAACTGGTATTAATAACATTAAAAACCCTATTACCCTTGCCCGAACGGTGATGCAAAAATCAGAACATGTATTTTTATCAGGATTGGGCGCTATGGAGTTTGCAGAGAAAATGAAATTGGAATTCGCTCCTGACGAATACTTCTTTGTTCAGCATAGATACGACCAGCTGTTGCAGGCAAAGAAATCGGATACCGTTATCCTTGACCATACTGTAACTAATGCCACAAGCAAAAAAGGAACGGTCGGTTGTGTAGCTTTGGATGTACATGGCAACTTAGCGGCAGGCACTTCTACAGGAGGAATGACTAACAAAAAGTTTGGCCGCGTGGGCGACAGCCCGATGATTGGTGCTGGTACGTATGCCAATAACAATACCTGTGCTGTATCATGTACCGGTCATGGCGAATATTTTATCCGTTCGGTGGTGGCGTATGATATTTCCTGCCTAATGGAATACAAAGGTTTGTCGTTAAAAGAAGCGTGCGATATTGTAGTACATAAAAAACTGGTTGCTATTGGCGGCGAAGGCGGATTGATTGCTTTAGATGCCAAAGGAAACATTGAGCTGCCATTTAACTCGGAAGGAATGTACAGGGCAATGAAAAAATCCAACGGTAATTTATATATTGGTATTTATAAAGATTGATTGACAAAGTTGACTCCGAGAGTAAAAACTTAATTTGTTTATAACTCGGCTCCTCTCCTACTTTATTCCTATTTCCTGCAAAGTCATTATTCCCTTTTAACAGCATTAAAATAGTTGTTCTGCTTTACCTTGCTGCTATTTATTTTTCAACAATTTATTTCTCAAATAACACTATTTCAGTATTTTGATATTAACAATCAAAACTAACTTCATAAACACCGTTCCTTCTGTCTATATTTGAGCATAAAATAAAATTATTTACCTAAAAAGATGCTTACAAGAATAACATTAATCAACTCGAAAGTCTTTGGAAAAGCGGAGTTAAAACTTGACAATTGCGATTCGATGCAATTGGTAGGACCTAATAACATTGGGAAAAGTACGTTAATATATGCCCTTAACTTTTTGTTTGTAGTGGATGGACAAAAGATGTCGTTCAGTGGTCAGCGAAAAGGCGATAAGGAAACAATACATCACTATTTCCCTACTCATAATAAAAGCTTCTTGATTTTCGAAATCAATAAACTCGGTTATTATTGCATCCTCGTGAAACGAAATACCGATGGAGAGTTGGAGTATTATAAAATAGAAAGTGAATATAATGAGGAGTTCTTCTTCGAAATGGAAGGAACCCATCAGCGACTGCTTGATTTTAATGAGGTAATAGAAAGGCTTAATAAGAGAGGGATAGCGCATACCAAGTTTGCAACAAAGACGGATGTATTTAATCATGTATATCATCGCGGCATAAAGAACAATGCGGTAGTATGGCTCGAAGATACGGTGAAAGCGGATGGATTGAGTAATAACTTCTCGAAAGTTTACCGTTACTTAATCAACTCGAAACTGATTACGAATAAAACACTGAAAGACTCATTGATTATTGCTGATAACAGGGAGAATGAAGGGTTGAACTTTTCGCAAAAGAACAAAAAAGATATTGTTGATTTGTTGCGTATCAATGATGAAATAAAGAATATTAAATCAGTACGTGAAGATTTTCTGGAGTTCCGTGAGCAGGTGAAATTATATAATTCGAAAACAAAAATTGTTCAGGAACTATTATATGCTTTCAACCATTCCTACACCACAGCAATACCTGAATTGGAAATTACAATATTGGATAAGGCTAAAAATATTTCCACGATTCAGAATGAAATTAATGAAATATTAAAGCCTAAAGAACTTAAATATGCTTCCCGCATAGGAGAAAAGAATTCGGACATCAGGAATAAAGCAAACGTATTGTTTGAAAAGCAAACTGAACTGGACGAGATAAATAAGTTTGAAACCATTGATTTTCTTAAAGAATCGTTGCATAATCTGGACAAGGAACGTAAGGAAATTGAGAACCGTATTACTACAATTGAAAGTCAGAAACTATCGAGCAAACAATTGGAGTTGCGTCTTGATAAGTTGAATCAACAGATTACATCTTATCAAAATCAAATAGAGAATTACAACAATTTATTGATTCATAAAATTTCGGATAATGAAGGAGTGAAGAAACTTTTGAATTCTATTTTATCGGAGCAGGTTACCAGCTTACCAAGCAAACAGGTGAAGAAATCCATAAAGAAAATATCCGATAAAGTATTGAATATTTTTGATGGTGAAATAGATATTACCAAAGGAATAACGCTGAAAGAATTCAAATCGATAAAGGAATTAAAAGAAGAATTAAAAGTATTAGAGGCGGAGAAAAAACAAACAGAAGAGCTTTTAAAAACAGTTGTTGATAAAGAGAAAACGGATTCGAAATTAAAAGCTATTCTTCATGAAATAGATTTAATAAAAGATAAAACGAAGAAAATTGAAGGGAAACCACATCTTGAAAAGATAATTCATGCTGTTGAACTGGAGATAAAAAAGCTGAATCTGGAGAAGAAAGAAATAGAAGATTTATTAAATGCGCTGGTAAAAGAGATTTCAGAAAAAGAAATTACATTGGAGAAGTTGCAGGAAGAAAAGCGCAACATGGAGAACCGTGTAAAAGAGTTGAAAGAGCGTAAACTGGAAACGGAGACACTGGATGTGGAGCCGATAGAATATGAAACAAACGATAATCTGGATTATATCTACTCTAAAATCTCCATCCATCAGAAAGACAGAATTGAATTGAAAGCAAAGAAAGATGCTTCGTTCGACAACCTAAAATACCGATTAAAAAACAACAGTGCGGATGAAGTACAGTTTATAACTTTTGTAGAGGAAGAAATTGCCTGTTTATCTGACAAAGAAAGAAGTATTGACGGTTTGTTGCAAAGTATTTCAACACAGTTTGCTAACCCTGCCTACACATTGATTAAGCGTTACGAGGAGTTCAAACAGTTTGTATATACTAAGTTTAACGAGAAACTTTCTCAAACCCGTATATCTAATATCGAATCAATGAAAATTGAATTGATAGACAATGAAAAGATATTGGGGGAATTGAAAAAGATAAGTTCGATACAGGAGTTTAATGGACAAATGAGTTTTGAATTTGACCAGTCGGAAAACTTAAAAGTATTGAATGCTTACCTTGACAGTGGCAGAAAAGTTGATTTTAATGAGTTGTTTAATATAGAATTATTATTGCATATACATGGTTCTGATAAGCGAGTGGATCTTGCAAATCAGGTAGAATCGGATGGTACTGACAGGATGATTCGTTTGGTGATGATTATGTCCATCATTAACAGATTAGCGGTAACGGATGAAAATAATAAGATTGCATTATTTATTGATGAGGTAGCAACTATTGATAAACAAAACCGTCCGGAGATTGTGAAATTCTGTAAAGAACATTATTTCATTCCTGTTTTTGCAGCACCTGATGCTGTTGAAGGATTCAATAAATATTATTTCATTTATCCTTCTAAAACAAAAGTGAATATCAACGAAAAGCACAACGCTGTAATAGTGGAGCGTAATGGAGCTGTAACACCTATTGTACCAACTAAAAAAACAAAATAAATGAAGGCAGAACCAAGAACCATACTCCGCTTTCTATTAGAATACTTTGATATTATCAGCGAATTGTATGATACTCAATCTAAGGACGGCATCATTACGTTTGAAACATTAAATCAGATTACTGAGAAACATGGATTTGATATTAAGATCCAGTTGCTCGAATATAAAGTATTGAGTAACGTAAACGAGAATTATGAAATACGCACCGTATATTATAATCTGATTGAGTTTATTTTAAGTGAATTTAAACCGATGTTGCCTGAAACAATTGAAAAATATCATATTTCAATTGCCGAACTTTTCAGAAAGATAAGAGAACAACTCAATGGCGACAAGGTGCTGTTGAACCAGCGGATAAGTGAATTAAGTAATGAAATTCGTTCGTTTTATGAGATGGTGGAGAAAAATACCATCAGTTTGTTGAACGAAACACGTGAACTAAAAGCGAATGTAAAGAAGGTTGATTATCGCGAAAAAATTATCCGTGCTTCGCGCTGGATTGACGAATATATTATTCCGCTTAATAAGATATTGGACATTAATCACAGTGCTTCCATTGCGAATAAATTGTACGATGTATCGGAATTTTCGAATAAATACCGTTTGAATTTTGATGATGAAAATACAAGAGTACAGTTCGAAAGATTGTATTTTCAATTGATACAGGTAAATGATAATTTATTACGCCAGTCGAAAATACTGACGAATGAATTGTTGCCGTTGATTGAACGCATACGTACTGAATCAATCATACTGACAGGTTGGATTACGTTTTTGAAAAATCCTTATAAACAGAAAGTGCCTAAAATTCTTAAGCGCAAAGAAGTTACTGTATATTCTCAGGATACATTTTTTAATGCTGCCGAAATATTCGAGCAGTTTAAAAATGAAGAGGATGTATACTTTGACGAAGTAGAAGTGGAAGCCGAGAAATGGATTTTTGATAAAGAACATTATACTCAAAAATTAAAAGAAAATCTTCCGGTAGATAACTTCTTTAAATGGTGTAATAAAACATTGAAAGACGATTATAAGAAAGTGGAAATTGAAAAGTTCTTCGCACTTACTAGTCTTGCTTTTGATGAAAACTTATTGCTTGAATACACCGCCAAACCGGAATACGAGAAAATAAAAATTAACGATTTAACATTAACAGTACCCAAAATAAAAATAAATAATCATGGAATTTCCTAATCACCACCGCCAGATAGTAGAAGATTTAATGGCAGGTAAATTTATATTGCCTACCGAACGTACTTTTGAAGTGCTTAAAGAAAATGAAGATTTCTACACCCAATTCTTCAAAGCTTCATTTAATTATGATGTAAGATTTACTCAGGATTATGTATACATGGTTTCGGACGAATCGAATGAAATGCTGTCGCGCGACATGTGTATATTTATTGCTTTGCTGAGCTATGAGCTGGACAGAGATGGTAAAAATTTCCTTGAACGGATACAATACAGTGAATTCGAGATGGAAGAAATAGAAAACTATTTAACTAATTCTTCGTACATCGATTTAATTTTATCAAACAAACAATTAAAAGATGCGGAGTCGCGCAGAAACTTTATTAATACACTTAACCGTCGTAACATTATTGAAAAAATAGGCGACAATAGATTTGTATTTACTTCTGCTCATAAATTCTTTATGGATTTTGCCAGTGATATTGTGAAATTTGAAAATGCAAGTGAGGGGAACTAGTTCATTGGTTAACTAGTCTGTGTAATATTAGAAAAGTCTCGAAGAAATTCGAGACTTTTTTTGTTTCAACCACTCCCCTAGCCAATCTCCTGGTAAGGATAATTTGTTACGTTTTTTTGGGGAGAGATAAGGGTGTAGAATTAGCGAGGTAGTGAATCACAGAAAAATCACGCCAACATTCCTATCATCCGATAATAAGTTTTTTTATTCTATTATAAACAACAACCTCTAATAAATACGAAAACAGAATGAGAATAATAATATATAACCCATATTCGATTACCTTATTATTAATGAAGCTGAGATAAGTGGCCTCTACTACAAGATAATGATGAGAAATATAAATGACATAAGAACATGGCGCAATATATTTGAAAATTCCAAACAGAGAATTATAACCGAACCAGTTATAATTTTGCCAGATTATAGCTCCAAACATCACCATTATTGCAAAAACAAAATGCCGCAATTCGATAATTGGATAGGCAACAAGAGGGTAACTGTAAACTTTTGTATAGGAGAAATGGATTATCAGATTTAAGCCGAGGATAGCGGTAATGGTAAAAAGTATGTAGGCATAAGGCATAATAGACCGGATAGAACTTTTTTCACCTTTGAGGTAGGCCTCTGCAAATTTTACACCTATCCACCAAATAGCAAAATACATGATGAGGCGGTTTAAAATAAATGGATAAATAATGTAGGATGCAGCAGCAGCAATGGTCAAAATACTAACCCATTTATTTATTTTTTCACTGCTGATTTTAGTTTCCAGCAAAAAGAACAGCATATAAAACCACCATTCATAAGATAAAGACCACAGAACGCC
This sequence comes from uncultured Bacteroidota bacterium, assembly GCA_903881065.1. Lineage (GTDB taxonomy): Bacteria > Bacteroidota > Bacteroidia > 2-12-FULL-35-15 > 2-12-FULL-35-15 > 2-12-FULL-35-15. The sequence continues at coordinate 2,443 of CAIRRW010000208.1, read as the reverse complement.
GTTGCCCATATAAGCTGCTGAAATTACATTTGGTTTCTGCGATATTACATCTTGCAGCATAAATATGTTTCCAAATAATTTAGGCCATTCGGGCGATGCAAGCATCCCTTCGTTATAACATTTTAAAATGTATGCCAACAAGAATATAAATAAAAGAGGAATATAAAGTCGGATAAATCGGCGAATGAAATAATACTTGAAGGATTTATCCTTTGATTTTTCATAGGTATATTTAATAACGAAACCTGACAAAACGAAGAAAACGATAACGGCTTCCGGTCCAAACCTAAATAGTGCGCCAACATTAATTCCTAAAAGATATATTTTTTGAGGTAGCGCATGAAAAAACACCACATAAAGAGCAGCAAAGCCACGTAAAGATTCCAATTTTTCAAGTCTTGGTTTTTTCATATTTTATTTATTGAATTGATTAGTTAACTTGAAACCAGAGTTTAATTCATATACCTTGCACTTGTACTGATTAGCATCAGCAGGGAAGTATAAATAAGGCATAATAACAATGGTTTCCTGCTTCATGATGAAGAAGGGGCGTTGATAAGTATAAGCGGTGCTAATCATTTTTATTTGAATTGTGATGCAAATTAAACGACTAAAAAAGAGCATGAACTCGTAAATCCTTTAAAACAGGAAATACGGGGGTCGAAATTCCATTAAGTCGGGTTGGTGTAAGATGTTTAAAACCCTTTAAAATGTTCACAAAAACTTGCTAGTCCCCTTTATTTTAGGTACATATGGTCTGTAGTTCAATTACAGTGTGCAATCAATTCAAATTAATAATTGAAAATATGCTGCCTGAAACATTCATCGTATTTATCAGATTTCGCAGGAATGTTAAGTAATGATTGGAAGTAAAACTGCAGCCAAACTATCGAAATATTCCTTCATTCCTATGCCGATTGAGTGTACCCTGATAAATACTCGATTCCCTGACCCTTTTTTGAGTCGATACTAATTTAGTTTTGTTGAAAGATTTGAGCAGACAAATAAACCAAATATTTTACTCAACCACAATCTTCTTGTTTACAATTTTTTTGTTTTCGTCAGTTATCTGTACAAAATAAATTCCTGCCTTTATGGTTTCTTTTTGCAATACATAATCATTACCGGAGAAGGTTTCTGATTTTATCACATCGCCAAGCATATCCATTATTTTCAAATTGGTATTTGTTTGTATTCGGTTGAAAGAAAGAGTTGTTTGATAGGTGAATGGATTAGGGGCTATTGTAAAATCAAAATTATTTTTTGATTCGGTAATTCCTGTAAGTACTCCACAATGCCCCGAATTACCAGTAGGGTTTCGTAAATAATATATTTTATTTGTATTAACATAAATAATATGAACAGCACAACCTGTATAGGCAACAAAGGTAGAACTGCCAGTAAAAGTATAGGGAATATCCCAGCTAGTGCCACCGTCAGCCGAATGGAAATATTTGGCTCCATTGCTTGAACTGCTAACAACATGTAAATCGGAACCATTACGAACCATATCCGGCAGATAATAAGTATGAGCAGTATCGTTGCTTATGTTAATTCCTGTGGTTCCCCAAGTAGCTCCAGTATCTACCGATTGTGCCAACAATACCTGATAACGACCGGAAGGAGCTCCGGCAGCAATCACGTCGACATGTGCACCGTCAATACTTACCATTGTATTGTAATCGGATGCAGTATCCACAACAATATCAGGTCCCCAGGTAACACCATAGTCTGCCGATTCTTTATAAAAAATCTGAAATTTGCCTGTTCTTTTATCATTCCAAGCCATGTGCACATGAGCTCCTTGAGCAGTAATTGCTTCATCCTCGGAACGACCAACTGCAAAGCTTAGCTGTTGATGAGGTTTCCAGGTTACACCATTATCTAGTGAGCGAAGCAGGAATATTTCCGTATTATATGGTGAGGCTGCTGTAATGCTATCGTTGGCTATATATACTATATTGCCTGATACAGCAACGGCAGGCCAGTCGGCAGTTGAATCAATAAATACATTTGCTCCCCAAGTATTTCCTCCATCAAGCGAATGTTTATAATAAGATGCTCTTCTATTATTTGCAGGATTTATTTCGCGCCAAACAACATGTACATTTTTACCGCTTACTGCTATTGCAGGATTCCAGGCATTACCTGTTAAACTGGTAATAGCAACAGGATTGCTAAATGTTACGCCGGTATCTATGGAACGAGAATAATAAAGCACCGCTTTGGTAGTACTTAGTTTATCAGTCCATACTACATGCAAAGTATCGTTGCTTACCCCAATGCACGAGCCCATGCTTTCATTTAATCCTGCCTGCACTGCTGCAGGCGATAGGTTAACAGGTACACTCCATTGAGCTTTGCTTATTATTGGATTAACTAATACAACAATAATAGTTATAATTATTTTTGAATAATTAGGTAGTTTTGAGTTCATGGTTTT
>CAIRRW010000207.1 GCA_903881065.1 uncultured Bacteroidota bacterium | reverse complement strand
TGGTTCGTTATTCCGACGACCAGATTATAAACTTAATACTGGAACGATTTACAGATAAAAAAATACTCATTCTCGCACCTGTTGTAAAAGGGCGTAAAGGTCATTACAGAGAACTGTTTGAGCAAATCAAAAAGTGGGGTTACTTGCGTGTTCGTGTTGATGGTGAAGTAAAAGAACTCACCAAAAATTTAATGCTCGACCGCTATAAGGTTCACGATATAGAAATTGTAATCGACCGCCTCGAAGTAAATGCCGATGCCCGTCAGCGTATCAACGAATCAATGCAACTGGCAATGAAACAAGGCAAAGGAATCATTATGGTTCAGCCGTTTGATACAGGAACTTTTGAGGAAGAGTATGGCAAAGTACAGTTTTTCAGCCGTCATTTAATGTGTCCTTCCACAGGCATTTCTTATGATGAACCACAACCCAACTTATTTTCATTCAACTCACCGTATGGTGCCTGTCCGCGTTGTAACGGGCTTGGTGTAGTTTCCGAAGTGGATATTGATAAAATAATTCCCAATAAAAAAATCAGTATTAAATTAGGTGCTATTGCTCCTATCGGTGCTTTTAAACCTACTTGGATATTCAAACAGCTGGAAGCAATCGGCGATAGGCACGGTTTTACGCTGGATACACCAATTCAGGATATTTCGGAAGAAGCAATCAATACTATTTTATTTGGCTCGGATGAATTATTAAAAGTTAAACAATACGCCGACAGTCATGCATCTACTTACAGTATAGCTTTTGAAGGTATCGCCAATTTTATCATCAAACAAAATGATGAACAAAGTTCGCCAACAATAGAAAAGTGGATTCAGGGCTTTATGAATAAAATACCTTGTCCGAAATGCAATGGTACAAGGCTAAAGATGGAAGCATTGCATTTTAAGATTGATAATAAAAACATTTCAGAGCTTTCAAATCTTGGAATAAATGAATTGAACGATTGGTTTCATAACATCGAAACCCGCATGGATGCCAAGCAAAACACCATTGCAAAAGAAGTTTTAAAAGAAATAAGAACAAGAATTCAATTCCTGTTGGATGTTGGTTTGGATTATCTTACACTTAACAGAAGCTCGCGAAGCCTTTCCGGTGGCGAAGCACAGCGTATCCGTCTGGCTACTCAGATAGGTTCGCAACTGGTTGGTGTACTTTATATTCTTGATGAACCAAGCATTGGTCTGCATCAACGTGATAACGTAAGGTTGATAAAAGCCTTGCAAAACCTTAGAGACATTGGCAATTCAGTGATAGTAGTGGAACATGATAAAGAAATGATTCTTGCTGCCGACCATGTTATAGACATTGGTCCTGCCGCAGGTGTGCACGGTGGACATATCATTGCACAGGGTACACCAAAGGAGATATTGAAATACCATACACTCACTTCTGATTATATTAATGGTGTAAAAGGAATACCTGTTCCTGCACAACGAAGAAAAGGAAATGCAGGCACATTAGTGTTAAATGGTGCTACAGGCAATAATCTTAAGAATGTTTCAGTATCTTTTCCTTTAGGGAAATTAATATGTGTAACAGGCGTTTCAGGTAGTGGCAAGTCAACATTGATAAATGAAACACTATATCCTATTCTCAATAAACACTTTTATCGTTCAGAGAAAAAGCCTTTGCATTATAAATCAGTTGCCGGGTTAGCATTGGTAGACAAGGTAATTGAGATAGATCAATCGCCTATAGGACGTACACCCAGAAGTAATCCTGCAACGTATACCAATGTGTTTTCAGATATCAGAAATTTATATTCAACCATTCCGGAAGCTAAAATACGTGGATATAAACCCGGCAGATTTTCCTTTAATGTAAAAGGCGGCCGTTGCGAAACATGCCAAGGCGCTGGTTTGCGAACTATCGAAATGAATTTTTTACCAGATGTGTATGTCAATTGCGAAACATGCAATGGCAAAAGATATAACAGGGAAACACTTGAAATAAGGTATAAAGGCAAATCAATTTCGGATGTGCTGAACATGACCATTGATGTGGCTGTTGAGTTTTTTGAGAACATTCCTTTTATCCTTCAAAAGATAAAAACATTGCATGAAGTTGGTCTTGGTTATATTACGCTTGGGCAACAAAGCACAACGTTATCAGGTGGTGAAGCGCAACGCGTGAAACTTGCCACAGAGTTATCAAAGAAAGATACAGGAAATACTTTCTATATATTAGATGAACCAACAACAGGTCTGCATTTCGAAGATATTCGTATCTTGCTCGAGGTTCTTAATAAACTTGTAGATAGTGGAAATACCGTGCTGGTGATTGAACATAATATGGACATAATAAAAGTAGCCGATCATATTATTGATTTAGGATTGGAAGGCGGAAGCGGTGGCGGTACAATAATTTGTGAAGGAACACCGGAAGAAATAATTAAAAACAAAGTGAGTTATACTGCAAAGTTTTTGAAAGAAGAATTAAAGTAGTTCATTTGCTCAATAGTCTATTGGTTCATTAGTTGATGAATAAAATATAAGGTACAAACAATAAAAAAT
>CAIRRW010000206.1 GCA_903881065.1 uncultured Bacteroidota bacterium | reverse complement strand
TGCCAGCTTTTCATCATTGAGTATGAGACATCTTGATTCTATTATGATTGGGAAATATATGAGCCTAGATTATGTTGGGATATTTGCTGTTTCTGCATATCTGGCGCTTGTTATCGAGATACCGCTTACATCTCTCGAGAGAATAACTCACACTAAAGTATCGCAGGCCTGGGCAAATAGAGACATGGAAAGTATAAAAGCAATATATTATCAGTCGGTAAAATATTTAATGCTGATTGGCGGATTGCTGTTAATCGGGATAGTAACAAATATAAATGATTTATTATCGCTGCTTCCTAACGCTTATCATCAGGGAGCTACAGTTGCCATCGTTGCTTGTGTGGGTGGATTTTTAAATATTGCTACAGGTGTAAATACTTCGATTCTATTTACTTCCGACAAATATATTTACGGAACATATCTTTTGTTTCTCCTTTTAATATTGGCTTTTATACTTAATGTAATTTTAATTCCTCGTTATGGAATCACAGGAGCTGCTTTGGCTACAGCCATTTCGTCAGTGATATACAACTTATTAAAGTATATTATTATCTGGAAAAACTTTAAATTGCAACCTTATAATTCTTCTTCAGCAAAAATACTTTTAGTAATTATTCTTACATTTTCCGTAGCGATATTTATTCCCGCCATTAATAATGCAATAGTTACAATGCTTATTAAATCAACTATAATTACGTTAGTGTATTGTGTTTCAACTTATGTACTCAACATTGTTCCTGAGTTTCATAAGTATTTAAAGCTGAAATAATAATTTCTAAATTATAGAAATGCCATTAACATCAGTGGTTAATACTTCGCTCATATAATCAAAGAAGGGTCGCATGTTTTTAAATGCTTCATTTACTTTCTTCAGAAAATCATCACTCAAGACTTCTTTATCAGTAAATTTTTTCATCACTAAATATTGTTTGTAACGAATTAAATCAATGGCAGGATTGGCGGCATCAAATCCTTTCGGTGTGGTTTTTACCTGTTCGCCCTGTAATGTTCCGAAGGTATTTACAAACGATTTACTCTTTACTATTTTACGCAAAGGAGCGGCATCATGGGCTAATTCATCTCGCACACGTTTCAAGTCCGCTGGCTCCGGTCCCCAGAAACCGCCTCCGATAAAGCTGTTACCAGGCTCGATATGAAAATAATATCCGCCTCGTTTTTGTTTTGATGCACGTGTAAAACTTCCGCTGAATACTGTTTTATAAGGTGTTTTATCATTTGAGAATCGGGTGTCGCGATAAATGCGAAACAAACTTTTTTTGCCGGTTGGTGTTTCAATCACATCATGTTTGTTCATCTCCGCCAATAATGCATCGGCAAATGCCACAATATTTTCAAGTTCAGTTGTATATCTATCCTTATGATCATTAAACCAATCACGATTATTATTTTTCTTTAATAGTTTTAAAAATTCAATATTTGAAGGAAGGATTTTTACTTTTGACATATAACTTTTGATTTAATCTTTTACTAATTACAATAATTCTGAATTGCCTGATAAGCGTCATTACAGCCAAATTCAGTGGCTCTAGTAAGTTCAAGACAACATTTTTGTTTCTGACCGACCATATAATAACACATACCTCTTCCGTAATAGGAAGCTCCATCTGAATTATTCAGGTAAATTGCTTTTGAGAAATCCATTATTGCTCCACGGTAATCTCTTAAATTCTGACGGGCAACACCTCGCTTATTATAGGCTACCGCATTTTTGCCATTGTAAGTAATTGCATTTGTATAATCGCTTAATGCAGCTTGCCAGTTATTACTTTCGGCTTTTCCATTGCCTTGTTCTACGGCATCGTTTGATAATTCTTCGGCTGATTTACTGTTTGTTTGCGCCTGTAGTGCAATGCTTCCAAAGACAAATAGAATTAATAAGGGGATGTTTTTCATTGAATTATTAACATTAAAACGGTTTTTAAAAGTAGTAAAGATATTGATATGAAATAAAAAAGTCCCGAATTTCTTCGGGACTTTTTTGTTC
>CAIRRW010000205.1 GCA_903881065.1 uncultured Bacteroidota bacterium | reverse complement strand
CTTTTTTATTTTGAAGGAAAATAAAAAAGGATTTCTGCTTCAATCAGGCGCAGAAATAAGTTTGGAGTTCTTTATAAAATTTTATGAGGTTTGAGACGAAAACTTACACCGTTGAATAAATAATCAGCTCTACTTTAATACAACATCGTTCTTTAGGTAAGGTAAAAAACAGTCGAAATGAGGTAATCTACTCTTTTAGGTCGGGAAACTAGATTGCGAGTCGGGAATATGAAATCCCCGGTCGGGAATATGGATTACGCATCGGGAATCTGGATTATCACTCGGGGAAAGTTAACTCCCAGTCGGAAACTCGAATCCCGCATCGGGACATTAGATTACCCGACGGGGAAAGTCGTCTCCCGGTCGGGAAAATGCAATCCCCAGCTAATTTTAGTTTTTCCCGACGCAAAGAGTAATGTGCTTACTAAAATGAACTAACTCGACTAAATGATTAATAATCAAGTATCAAATTTTTAATAAATAGGAATTAATTAAAAAATAGTACTAGCATAATATTATAGTAGTGTAACAATTAGTAAGAAATTCTAATTATAATTATGAACCTAGAAGAAGGATTAAAATAAAAATGCTCCGTAGAAATACTGAGCTTTTTTATTACATAGACTAATAAACTAATAAACTAATTAACCAATGAACTAGTTAACCAATGTTAGAAAACAACGTTGATGGAAAAACGAATACTGAAAGGAGTAATATTCGGATTGTTTAAATAAGTAAGTCGCCATACAGCATCAAAGCGGAATATTTTAAAGATGTTCTCCACTCCTGCACTTGCTTCAGCATAAGGGCCTTTGCTCAAATCAAATAAGGTAGTAGGGAAATTAAGTAAGCTTCTGTTATCAGGATTTACGGTGCCTACCACCGCTTTTCCGCCAACTACTTCACGCCATTTTAACTTCCGGAACAATGGTACTTTATTGAAAAAGTAACCATCAAAATGCTGTTCTAATATTAAGGATGCATATTCATCACTCACAAATTCGTAGTAATTCATTGCATTATAAGCATACGGATCAAAAGTATAAGTTTGGTTTCCACCATGCAAAGTAAGCAATGGATAAGGCAATGGTTTCCATGTTTTGCCATATTCAATTGTATAATTCAAATATCCCCACGCTTTAAGACGGATAAAATGATCCCAATTTAAAACCAACTTATGATAATCATAATCACCGCCGAACAGATTTTTAATACCAAGCGTATATTGTGCGGAGATAATAGGATATTTAGTACCCATACTTACACGCGTAAATTCACCGTCAACAAACTTTTCATTATACGCAAAGCGAGTCATCACGCGGAGTTCGGTGGTAGTAATATTTTGCAGTTGAGCAACGGTATTGGATGTTTTCTGATAATCATATGTAAATCCTCCAAGCGGCGTCATCTTTCTGTTATAAATACTTACCACAGTATTGCATCCAGTAAACCACTGTCTGTCGTAATAAGCATAGGTTTGTTTAACATTGGTAAGATTGGTAAGCGGGGTAATTGCCAATGCGGAAGTAAGAATATTATCTGTTGTAAATCCGTTCTGACTCTGGCCTAATATTTCATTATCATTCTTATAATACATGCCCACCATCACTCTTGGTTTCTTGGATACGAATGCCCGAACGCCCAAACTATATTTAAATATCTCGTCCTTAGTACCAACAGCAGTGTATCCGCTAAGTTCATACCACTTGCTGAACTTATTACTGGTTCGTCCGCCAAACCGAAAGCGACTGCCTTCAATATTATTATAGCTGTACATATTATAATACGGGCCAATCTCGAAGTTACCTGTTACTTTATAACCTGTTACAAATAGTTGAATAATATTTATCCAGCTTTTATAAGTAGGCAATGTCTGCAAGGTATCAATCATGTGATAGATTTGTTTTTCATCCTTGGTAAGCGTATCCAATCGGTGTTGTTTCCAATATTCATCGGTCTTATCAAAGGCATCATCAGCTACCTTAATATTTTCTGTCAACGAATAAAACTTACTGTCATGTTGCTGATTAATTTTATAATTGCTGTACGAAGAGGTTTTCCTGCCATAAACGCCCATCATCGATTTCTTTTTCTGGTCTATAGGGAACGGACTAAAATCAATCACAAGCCGTTCTTTCTTCATCATCCACGTGCTATCCACATACGTATATTCCTGAATAACATTGGTGGTATTGATAAAATTAATGTTGGCATCTTCCGCCAGACTCATCTCTATCCGCTGTATTCCGAAGGTAGTGTCGGCTGTCCATAAGTTACCCGTAAAAGTAAGTTCCTGCTTTCTGCGCGGTTTAAACTGCAATTGATAACATTTATGGCCATCAATAGTCATACTGTCAATCATATAATATTTATAAAACAGTAGTGCATTGTTGGCAATAGGTGAAATAAAACTTTTGCCGAACACCAGAATAGTGTTGTCATAGATATTTACATTCTGATACATATCACCCATAAACTGTGATACGGTAGCGTTTTTAACTCCTGCTACCTTACTTGCTTTTACCACTTCATTTTTGGTAGTAGGGCTTTTACGATAATAAAAATCAGATAACGCTTCGGTCATAAACACAGGCAAATAAGGTTTTTCTTTGGTATTGGTACTGTCAATCTCATCAAAAACAAAAGCAAAAGGTTTGAGTAACTTTTTAGTTGCCTTATTTATATTGTTCAAATCGAATTCCACTTTATTATAAAGTTCATATTCGTATTCATCTAAATTCTGACGGTTATTCTTATCTTTATTAGCTATAATCTTCCTCAATATACGCCATGCCGGGTTCTCGCCAGGGCGTACTTCAATTGCTTTCAGCTCCACACCTTGCGTCATCGGCACATTCATTTGCTGCGTGATGCCTCGCTTTACGGCTTTAGTAGCTCTGTTATAACCTATGTAGGAAAAAATCATGGAATCAACTTTCAAAGGTGTAGAAAGAGAATAATTTCCTTCCACATCAGTAGTAACACCCACAGTGGTTCCTTTAAAAATAATATTTACAAACGGCAATGGTTCGCGGGTAACAGCATCAACCACTTTACCAGTAACTTTTGTAGTTTGAGAAAAAGTAAGATTAGGGAGAATAATAAATAGAACAAACAAAAAGCACACCCCTTTCCACAGAGACCTCCCCCCCTGCCCTTCTCCTTGAAAAAAGGAGAAGAGTGACTTTGTGCGATGTATTCTATTATTTATCATAAACAATTTGTCATTTATAATTTCTGCAGCTCTTCCCAAAACTCAACAGCCCTGCGCGTATGAGGTATAACAATGGTGCCCCCTACAATGTTTGCTACAGCAAATACTTCAAATAATTCAGCTGTGGAAACACCTTGTTCTTTACATTTTTCGAGATGATATTTAACGCAGTCATCACAGCGAAGTACCATGGATGCAATCAATCCTAGCATCTCTTTTGTTTTGATAGGCAACGCTCCTTCGGCATAAGTATTGGTATCCAGATTAAATAAACGTTTGATAACAGTATTATCGGCAGCCAGAATCTTTTCGTTCATTCTGGCACGATAATCATTAAACTCTTTTACCATTTCACTCATTATATACCGATATTAATTTTTACAAATGTAGTTTTAAAAATTAAAACTTTAAGACTTTAAATTTAACGAAAAGATTAATAGGATAATCTAGCATTTAAAAGCCAACTCATAAAAAGTGAGGCACTTTTGAACCGATTGATTGATTAGGATTATTAAATTGATTATTTAACTTATTCTTTACATCAATAATATTAGTCAGCAAACAATAGCGTATACCTTCTTTTTTTCAATTACTTTTATATCCTAATAAAAAGGAAACTGTGATTCGCTTAAATCAAATTAACAAATCCTACACGATGGGGCAAAACAAAATGCATGTTTTGAAAGGGATTGAAATGCATATTGCCAAAGGTGAACTTGTTTCTATTATGGGTTCTTCCGGTTCGGGCAAATCTACTTTATTAAATATTTTAGGTCTGCTTGATAATTATGATTCGGGTGAATATCATTTGAATGATATTCTTATTCGTAATCTATCACAGGCTAAAGCAGCGCAACTACGTAATAAATTTCTTGGTTTTGTGTTTCAGGCTTTCAATCTTCTTGCATTTAAAAATGCTGTAGAAAATGTTGCTTTGCCGTTATATTATCAGAAGATAAGCCGAAAGGAAAGAAATAAAATAGCACTTGAATACCTTGACAGGGTTGGTTTAAAAGACTGGGCTAATCATTCGCCAAGTGAAATGAGTGGTGGACAAAAACAACGTGTAGCTATTGCCCGTGCATTGATTGCTCAGCCTAAAGTTATATTTGCAGATGAACCTACAGGTGCTTTAGATTCACAAACTTCAAAAGAAGTAATGGAGATTTTTAAAGAAGTAAATAAGAAGGGAATTACTGTGGTTATTGTTACTCACGAAGACGATATAAGTAAAATGACTGACCGGATTATCAGACTGAAAGACGGTTTAATTGTTAATCAATAATAACTTCCTGCATGTTCGACAAGGATAAATGGCAGGAGATATTTGCCACCATCAGCAAAAACAAGTTGCGTACGTTTCTTACTGCTTTCAGTGTAGCATGGGGAATATTTATTCTTATTGTGCTGCTTGGTGCCGGAAAAGGATTGAGTAATGGGGCTCACAAAGAATTTATACATGATGCAGTAAATAGCTTGAATATTGAAGGAGGGCAAACCGTGATTCCTTTTAATGGTATTAAACCCGGGCGAAGCATACAACTAACCAATGAAGACTTCGATTTAGTAAAAAATAATATTGCACACCTTGAACATTCCTCTGCTGTTTTCGAAAGAGGTGGGTCACAAATACTAGTTTATAATAATCAACATGCTACTTTCACCGTGCGTGCTGTAATGCCTGACCATAACTACCTTGAGAATGCTACAACTATTGAAGGTCGATTTCTGAATATGTTCGACATTAAGGACTTCAGGAAAGTATGTACGATTGGTGTGCCAGTGAAGAAAGCACTCTTTAAGGGCGAAGACCCTTTAGGTAAATTCATCTCTGTAGCTGGTATTCCATATAAAGTTATTGGCGTATTCACCGACCCTGGCAACGGTGATAACGAACGGATTTATATTCCCCTTACTACCGCGCAACGTTCTATGAATGGCAAAAACTATATTGAGAACATTTGGTCGTCCCTTGATGATTTTGCTCTTTACAACAGTGATTCAATAGTTAAACAGGTTCGTACAATACTGGCTGCTCATCATAATTTCAGTCCAGTTGATGTTAACGCAATACGAATTGAAAACTGGTCGGAGGAATATAAACGAATCATGAATATGCTGAAGGGTATTAACATATTCATTTGGATTATCGGCATTTTCACATTGATAGCAGGCATTGTAGGGGTAAGCAATATAATGATGATAATAGTGAAAGAACGCACCAAAGAAATAGGAATACGTAAGGCGATAGGCGCTTCACCGATTTCCATCGTAATGCTTATTGTACAGGAAGCAATTTTTATAACGGCCATAGCTGGTTACACAGGGCTTGTACTTGGCGTTGGATTAATACAACTCTTTAATGATTCCAACACGGACTTTTTCCAACATCCTTCAGTTGATTTCAATGTAGCTATTTCAGCTACCATGCTTATTATTATTTCCGGAGCATTGGCAGGTTTATTTCCTGCACTTAAAGCTTCTAGAGTCCAACCTGTAGAAGCATTAAGAGACGAATAGTTACACTATAGATTAATGAGATAATCTCTGGTTATTCTGAACAATAAAACCTAATTATTTAAATGGAATTACACCTAATTTTGAATATTCAAAACCGTACAGGCATATAATGCTGCTGTTTCCGTTCTTAATCTGCTTGCACCCAAACTTATTTCCATAAACCCATTATTCAAAGCAAGTTTTATTTCTTCCAAAGTAAAATCCCCTTCGGGACCTATAAGTACTAAAGCATTTTCAGAAGCAATATAACAATTTTTTAAATGAGGGATACTTGAAAGCCCTGCAGGCGAAGGATTACAATGAGCAATAAATTTTTGTCCATTAAAGCCCTTTGTTGAAGAAATGAATTCTTTATAGCCAATCACCTCATTTATTTTCGGCAAATATGCTTTCATGCTTTGTTTAATTGCAGAAACAGATACCTTATTCAATCGTTCTGTTTTTACAATTGTCCGTTCACTTGTTTTACAATTGATAAGCGATATTTCATCTATGCCAATCTCTGTTGCCTTTTCAACAAACCATTCCAGTCTGTCCATGTTTTTTGTCGGGGCAATAGCAATATGAAAATAATGATTTCGTTTCCCCACTTCCTTCTCCGACTTAATAATCGAAACAACACATTTCTTTGGATTGTTATAAATTATTTCT
>CAIRRW010000204.1 GCA_903881065.1 uncultured Bacteroidota bacterium | reverse complement strand
ACTAATTTTTCAATTCTTCTTAATTAATGATTTTTGTTCAGGCCCAAAAATTTCTTAAAAAAAGAATTTTAGGTATTTATTGATTTTGGAGGAGAATTGTCTTTTGTAAAAATGAAAATTAGTAAAACTAGAATCCTAACCAATGTCCTTTTACACCATACTTATTAAACTCCAGAGACGGAGCAGGAAATTTTATAAAACCAATGGTATTAAAAAAAGTTTTCAGGAATGCAGATTTGGTTTTTATTCGAGTCAAATCAATATCCAAAGAAAGATAAAATTGACGATAACGCTCGAAAACAACCGGATTTCCATTTGAATCAAAGTATGGAGGATTTGATACAGCGCCCGTCATTCCTTCTGCACCATAGCCCAACGCAACATTTAACCACTTCGGAAACTTGCTTCCTTTATGCATAAATGAATATGGATTCACGGAAAGCCAATACGTTTGCCCGTTATAATCTTTAATCATATTTTCCTTCAAATTAGATCCTAATTCATTCGGCCGATAAGGAGAATACTTGCTTTGCTGAAACGAATATTTCAACACAATTCGCTGATCATCCCAAGCCAAAGCCTCGCCAATAACAAGAGCGGAACCAAAAGTGTTGGCAGAGAAATCACCAATGGAGAAGCCCCATTGAGAAGAGAACCCATCCATTATCTCAATATTTAATTGATACAATGAACCTAATAATCCTCCATACCAAATTGCCTTCTTGTGCTCAACACCGCTCCAGTTCATCAACCCAATTCCTACACGCCCTATATAATAGGCTGTGGTTGCATGTCCGCACTTATCCATTTGCAGCCATTCATTATCGTCATCAAAAAAATGGAACGAAGAACGCGGATAATTTGCATACCACAAATAATTTAACCCGATTAGCGAACCCGCATATAATGTGGCTTCTGTGCCAACAACTATGCGCAATCGCTTCTTATTAAACTTTTGTTTTTGAGGTAATGTATCTGTATTAGCAATGGAATTATTCTGCTTTAAACTATCAGATTGTGAAAAAACATTGTTAAATGCAAACAGAGAAATAAAAAAGAAAAGCAGATATTGACTTTTGATAATTTGCACTTGAATAATTATTGAGAATAAATGTGAAGTACTGAATTATTCTTTTAGAGGACGTGCATACGCAATCACATCCTTATCTGTAATTGTTTTATCACACAGGATAATCAGGCGTTCCACCACGTTCCTGAATTCACGAATATTACCGGTCCAGTTTATTTTTTGAAGTTCTTTTATGGCTTCCTTGGTAAATGTTTTTATAGGCATGCCATGGTCCTGACAAATTAAATTTAAAAAATGTTCGGCCAGCAAAGGAATATCTTCCTTCCTTTCATTTAGCGAAGGAACGTGAATTAAAATAACAGACAATCGATGATATAAATCTTCACGGAAATTACCATTCTCTATTTCTTTGCGCAAATCCTTATTAGTGGCGGCAATGATTCTTACATTCACTTTAATTTCTTTTTCGCCACCAACCCGCGTAATTTTATTTTCCTGCAATGCCCGCAAAACCTTTGCCTGTGCCGAAAGACTCATGTCGCCAATTTCATCTAAAAATATTGTTCCTCCTTCGGCCTGTTCAAACTTCCCTTTTCTTTGGCTAATCGCCGAAGTAAATGCGCCTTTTTCATGACCGAATAATTCTGATTCTATTAATTCACTTGGTATCGCTGCGCAATTAACTTCTATTAATGGAGCACTCGAACGATTGCTTTTTTCGTGAAGCCATCGCGCCACTAATTCCTTCCCGCTTCCGTTGGCCCCTGTTATCAATACCCGGGCATCAGTAGGAGCAACACGTTCAATCATTTCCTGAATCTGAACAATTGCTTTTGAAGCACCAATCATATCAAAAGTCTTGTTAACTTTTTTCTTCAAAACTTTTGTCTCGAGTACCAATGTCGTTTTATCCATCGCATTGCGAATGGTTACCAACAGGCGATTCAAGTCTAATGGCTTTGCAATAAAATCAAAAGCCCCTTTCTTCACTGCCTCTACAGCTGTTTCAATATTGCCGTGCCCAGAAACCATTACAACTGCTGTTTCAGGAGACATTTGCATTATTTTATCAAGCACTTCAATGCCATCCATTTTTGGCATTTTAATATCACAAAGCACAACATCGTATTTGTTCTTTTGAATCATTGCAATACCTTCAATGCCGTCAGCAGCCTCGTCTACCAGATACTTTTCGTATTCCAGTATTTCTCGTAATGTTCTGCGAATACTCTTTTCATCATCAATAATTAAAAGCTTTGCCATAAATAAGTTTAAAGTTTCAAGTTAAAATGTTTCATGTTCCGTTAGGATAACAAGTGGCAAATTTACAAATCTATATTTACAGAAATTTGTAAAATAATTTTCATTTGTTATCCGTACCATTTATAATTTCAGAAAGTGTTCCTTCTTTCAATGAATAAGTTGATAAACGCATTTTTTTTATATTGAAAGAAGTAAGTATAAACTGAACGATAATTGTAGAAATTACTATCATATCAATTCGCATTTCAATCAACCCTTTCATCTTTGTTCTTTCCTCCTTATTTGATTTTATTACGTTTTCATAAATTACTTTATAATCATTCAAATTAAAAGTGTATTCGGTTTTATCTTTTAATATTTCAGGAGTATAAAAACGATGTGCAATCATTTCTGCCAGCGAATCGAAAGAACCGGAAGAACCAATAAGTTCTGTTATAGGAAATAATTTTACCGCTTCATAAAGAGATTGTAACTGCGCATTCAAATAATCTGTTAGTTGCTGAATTTCAATATCCGTAATAGGATCCGAAGGTTTAAACTTCTCGAGCAAACGTGAAGCGCCAAGAAGAAAACTTTGTTTCCAGAATATTTTGCCTTTGTTTGCAATAATAAATTCTGTGCTTCCGCCGCCAATATCAATAATCAATGAAAGTTCTTCACCTAAAATTACTGCTTCGCAAACTCCATAATAAATTAATTCAGCTTCCCTGTCACCTGTAATTATTTCTACTTCGAAACCTGTTTCCTCTTTTACTTTATCAGTAAATTCAGTTCCATTAGCAGCTGTTCTTATGGCAGAAGTTGCGAAGGCAAACACCTTTTCAACATTATAATTTGAGATTGTTTCTTTATATATTTTCAGAGCATTTATTCCTCTTTGGAATGATGCAGGAGCGATAAAACCTTTATCTATACCTCCTTCGCCAAGTTTCACAGAAAGTTTTGTCTGATATAAATTGGTATAACTCTTATCCGGATTTATTTCTGCAATAAGTAAGTTAAAAGTATTCGTTCCTAAATCAATGACGGCAATTCTCATCCTTTATAGAAAAGCCATTTGCCCAACTCTCGCCAGGATACTTTTTTGCCATACATTAATATTCCTGTGCGATAGATGCGGGCTGCAAGCCATGTGGTGAAAACAAATCCGAGTACAAGCAAACTCATTGATAATGCAAGTTCCCAGGCGGGCACACCAAATGGCAACCTTACCATCATTACTATTGGTGACGTAAGCGGAATGATGGAGAACCAGAATGCCATTGGGCTTTCCGGGTTTTGAATTATAGTCTGTGCTACCACAAAAGATAGAATGAGTGGAATAGTTATCGGCATCATAAACTGCTGTGTGTCCGCTTCACTATCCACAGCTGAGCCTACAGCCGCAAACAATGCGCTATACATCAAGTATCCTGCAAGAAAATAGAATAAAAAGGAAAAGAAAATGGTAATCATATCCACAGATTTAAAATCATTCCATATTTCTGTTACCGCATTTGGCTTTTCTATTTTCTTCATGTCGGTATATTTCAAATCGGCACCTACTTTAATTGTCTGTTCTTTTTTCTGAATTTGTTTTATATCAATATCCTTTAAAATGGTTACTGTGGCTACGCTGTATAATGTGGTCGTCAAAATAACCCATAATAAGAATTGAGTCAGACCTACTAAAGCAACACCAATAATTTTTCCCATCATTAACTGAAAAGGTTTTACAGAAGATAATATCACTTCAACAATACGGCTTGTTTTTTCTTCCATCACTCCGCGCATTACCTGCACACCATAAAGGAAAATGAAAATATATATAAGTACACCGCCTGCCAATCCTATTGCCATATACAGGCCAGTGTTTGTTTTTTTACTCTTGCCTGTTGCTTCCAGTTTTTCTGTAATTACATTAAACTGAGAATTGGTTTCTGCATCTTTTATTACATTCAAATCCACTTTGTTTTTTGCAAGAATAACATCATACATCATCTTGCCAATAGTTGTTCCAATATATTCTTCAGTGCCTATTCCCAATTGCTTTTTGTAAAATATCTTCACCACTTTTCCATCCTGAAATATATTTTTCGGTATCCATAATATGCCGTCATATTCGGTATCGTATAAGTGAGCAGTAGCTTCATCAAGCGTTACAGGAGGATAATCAAAATGAATAATTTCTTTTTCAGGAATCAAATTATGAAACAATCCACTATCATCAATAACTTCTATCTTCTGTGTTTCTGCTTTTTGCATCGACAGCCAGATGGGTACTATCATTATTCCGGCCATTAATACCGGACCAAGAATTGTCATTATTATAAATGATTTTTTCTTTACTCGCGACAGGTATTCGCGTTTTATGATAAGAAGTATTTTATTCATTTGTGTTTACGAATTACTAAAGTTTACGAATTACGAATCTCAGTTAATCTTTGGTATTATTTTTATTCTGTAAAATTACTTTGCGTTCCAAGCACACTTTCATCTCCAACCACTTTAATAAAAATATCATTCATGCTTGGAACAATTTCTCTGAACGATTGAATTTCAGCCACCGTTATTATCGCCTGAAGCAATTCGTTGGCTGTAGTTTTGCCTAACAGCCGCACTCTTGCTTTGTTGTGTTCGCCATCTGTTGTATGTTCAAGCAACTCGGCACCGGTCCACATGGCATTGGTAAATCCCATCATGTTGCCTGTAAATTCCAGTTCAAAAGTATTTGTTTTATGTTGCTTCTTTATTTCCCTTACCGACCCATCCAGTATCTTTTTCGATTTATTAATCAATGCAATATTATCACATAGCTCCTCCACAGAACCCATATTATGTGTCGAAAATAAAATAGTAGAACCCTGCTTTTTAAGATGAAGAATTTCATTCTTAATAATATTAGCATTTATAGGGTCGAAACCGCTGAAAGGCTCATCCAGAATAAGTAATTTAGGTTCGTGCATCACAGTTACTATAAACTGAACTTTCTGCTGCATCCCTTTCGACAGCTCTTCCACCTTCTTATTCCACCACTCGGATATTTCAAATTTCTCGAACCAGTATTTAAGTTTTTTCTTTGCTTCAGCGCTCGACATACCTTTCAATTGTGCCAGATACAGCGCCTGTTCGCCCACACCCATCTTTTTATACAAACCGCGTTCTTCGGGCAGATACCCAATTTGTTCCACATGTTTCTGAGTAAGTTTTTCACCTTCAAACAACAATTCGCCGCTATCAGGGCCTGTTATCTGATTAATAATCCGTATCAGCGATGTTTTGCCGGCGCCGTTAGGACCAAGTAATCCAAAAATACTTTCCCTCGGTATTTCAATCGATACATCATCCAATGCAGTATGTGCCGCGTATCGTTTCACTATGTTTTTTGCAGAAAGAATATTCATTAATTGATTTTTACGATTAGATGTTTGCTTTATTAAGACTGCAAATATAAGAATAAGAGCAGTTGTTGGAAGTTTAAAATTTTATGGCTTTGCAATATGCCACCAATAAAAAAACCACAGCAATTTGCTGTGGTTTTTCATTTGAGAGGTTTAAACGACTATTTTGTTGCTTTTTTGTCGTCAGCTTTTTTCTCTTCTTTCTTTTCTCCTTTTTTCTCTCCTTTTTTCTCGTCTTTCTTGTCAGCTTTCTT
>CAIRRW010000203.1 GCA_903881065.1 uncultured Bacteroidota bacterium | reverse complement strand
ATTAATAATTAATAACAAAAAACAGATGAAGAATACCTTTAAAATTGCAATTGTAGGAGTTACCTTAGTAATAAGTTCTTTTACCGCGAGTGCACAAAAAATGGCGCATATCAATTTAGACTCGTTAATAACATTGATGCCAGAATCAAAAGTTGCCCAACAAGGAGTACAGGATTATGCAAAACAACTTGAAGAACAAGTAACAACTATGCAATCAGAGTTGAAAACTAAGTATGATGACTATACAGCAAAATCGAAAGATATGCCTGAAGTAGTGCGTGCTTCGAAAGAAAAAGAATTAAACGATTTGAATCAACGTATTCAGGATTTCCAACAACAAGCTCAATCTGATTATCAAAAGAAAAGTGCTGAACTTTCTAAACCAGTTTATGAGAAAGCAAAAAAAGCAGTTGATGCTGTTGCAAAAGAAAACGGCTATAAATATGTATTGGATACAAGTACAGGTATCGTTCTTTACAGCGAAGCTTCCGATGATATTATTGCTTTAGTAATTAAAAAATTAGGAATCACTCCAGGAACTACACCTCTTGCTCCACTTAATTCAAAAGGAGGTGCTACACCAAATAAATCTACTCCACCACCTGCAAATAAGAAGTAATTCTTCTATAGAATTTTATATTTATAACCTGCTTTGATAATTATCAAAGCAGGTTTTTTATTCACATTATTTATTTTTATAACTTGCAATAAAATAATTCAAGTGTCTACTTTATCTAATAAACCAATAGGTGTTTTTGATTCAGGCTACGGAGGTTTAACTGTTTTGAAAGAAATAGTTAATCACTTACCAGAGTATGATTATATTTATTTTGGTGATAATGCTCGTGCTCCTTATGGTTCCCGTTCATTCGAAACAGTATACCATTATACGTTGGAATGTGTTGAACATTTGTTTTCGATGGGATGTGAATTAGTGATATTGGCTTGTAATACTGCTTCTGCTAAAGCACTAAGGACAATACAACAAAAAGATTTACCTATAATTGCTCCTAATAAAAGAGTACTTGGAGTAATACGCCCTACAACAGAAGTAGTTGGAAAACATAGTAAAACTAGGCATGTAGGCGTTTTTGGAACAATAGGAACAATTACTTCTGATTCCTATCCTATTGAAATAAGTAAACTTTATCCACAACTAAAAGTTTCTCAGGAAGCTTGTCCAATGTGGGTTCCATTGGTTGAATACAATGAAATTAATACCCTTGGTGCTGATTATTTTATCAAAACAAATGTTGACTCGCTGCTGTCTAAAGATTCCAACATTGATACAATTATATTAGGATGCACTCATTATCCATTGCTGATAAATAAAATTCAAAAGTATTTACCTGAAGGAATAACACTTATCTCTCAAGGAGAAATAGTAGCTAAAAGTTTGGTTGATTATTTAAACAGACATCCTGAAATGGAACAAAGATGCAGTAAACAAGGCAAAATAGAGTTTTATACAACTGATTCAATTGATAACTTTGATAAAGCAGCCACTTTGTTTTTCGGAAAAGAAGTTAAGTCCAAACATTTGCTATTAAAGCATACCTAAAACTAATAATACTTTCACTTTTGCAATGAAAGTTATAATTATTATACCCATAAATTTTATTGAGATAAATATATTTAGGCTGTAACAGGTGTAACAGTAGGGACTCCCGCCTCTTTAATTTTCGCGATTCCTCCCCTTACATTCGTAATATTATTGAATCCATTCTTTTTAAGAAGGGAAGCTGCCATCATCGAACGGTAACCACCTGCGCAATGAATATAGTAATGTGCATTTTTATCCAATGTGTTCATTTCCTTTTCCAAGTCGGCTAACGAAATAAGTGAGGCATTCTCAATAACTCCACTATTCCATTCACCTGGATTACGAACATCAATTATATTATCTGCTCTATAATTCTTTGCAAACTCATCAGCATTTACACTATTAACAACTTCTACAGTCTTCCCAGCATTTTTCCAAGCATTGATGCCGCCTGCTAAATAACCTATAACATTTTCATATCCCACACGAGCAAGGCGCAATACAGCTTCAGTTTCCTTACCTTCGTTTGTAATTAACAATAACGGTTTCTTTGCATCAATTAAAGAACCTACCCAAGGAGCGTATTGCCCGTTAAGTCCTATGTTTATTGAATTAGGAACTGTGCCAGATTCATATTCATCAGGTGTTCGTGTATCCAATATTATTACATCGGATTTTGATGCCGCTTCAAAATTGTCTACTGATAAGGCTTTGGTATTCTTATTCAATACGTCATCAATGTTTTGGTATCCTTGTTTATTTAACATTGCATCCATAAAGAAATATTTTGGAGGAGCCGAAAGCCCATCAGTAACAGCTTTTACAAACTCTTCTTTAGACATTGGCTGCATGGCATAATTTAATTTCTTCTGCATTCCTATGGTAGAAAATGTTTCTTTACCAATGTTTTTTCCGCAAGCAGAACCGGCACCATGGCCTGGATAAACAATCACTTCATCAGCAAGTGTTTTTATTTTTGAATTCAATGAATCAAATAACATACCCGCTAAATCATTCATTGTTATATTTCCTTTTACTGCCAAATCGGGGCGACCTACATCACCAACAAACAATGTATCGCCGGTAAATACGGCATTATCCTTTCCATTTTCATCTATTAATAAAAAGCAGGAAGATTCCATAGTATGTCCGGGAGTATGCAATACTTTTATTTTAATTTTCCCAACGGAAAACATCTCTTCATCTTTTGCCACCCTAATTTCAAAACCAGCTTGTGCAGTAGGTCCATAAACAATAGTAGCTCCAACTTTCTTCGCCAAATCAATATGTCCGGAAACAAAGTCAGCATGAAAATGTGTTTCAAATACATACTTTATTTTGGCATTTCTTTTATTCGCCAAAGCAATATAAGGTTCGGTTTCGCGCAATGGATCAATGATTACAGCTTCCCCTTCCGATTCGATATAATATGCAGCTTCAGCAAGACAGCTGGTATAAAGTTGTTCTATATACATTCTCTTTTAGATTAATTATTGTTTTTTACAAAGATAATAGATTATTGCGAGATAATAATGATGGCTGTCAGCGAGTTGAAATTTATACAACCTAACATTAAATAGTTACTTTTGCTTCCCAGAAAAAACAATTATGAAACCCTTAGGAAAAATAAGTTTTACTCATCTAATTTTTATCTTATTAGTAATCCTTTGTATCTTTCCTTTTATTACTGCCCCTATTGCGTTAGCTATCGGACTTGCGTTTGCTCTTATTTTTGGTAATCCTTTTCCTAAATTTAATTCTAAAGCCACAGGATTATTACTAAGAGTTTCAGTAGTAGGATTAGGATTCGGAATAGAAGCAAACAAAGCATTGGAAGCTGGTACAAAAGGATTTTTATTTACAATTGTTTCAATTGTAGGAACACTTTTATTAGGATATTTAGTAGGTAAATGGGCAAAGATTGACACCAAAACATCGCATCTTATTTCCTGTGGAACAGCTATCTGTGGCGGAAGTGCCATTGCGGCAGTTGCTCCTGTAATCAAAGCGAATCAGCATCAGATTTCCGTTGCATTAGGTACTGTATTTATCCTGAATGCTGTTGCGTTATTTATATTTCCTGTTATCGGAAACTACTTCCATCTTTCACAAACACAATTCGGATTGTGGGCTGCCATTGCGATACACGATACCAGTTCGGTAGTTGGAGCAGCTGGCAAGTATGGTGCCGAAGCATTACAAATAGCTACCACCGTGAAGCTTGCACGTGCATTGTGGGTTATTCCAGTAGTATTTTTCTCGGCTATTTTATTTAAGAATAAAGAATCGAAAATAAAGATTCCTTATTTTATATTACTCTTTTTTATTGCCATGTTATTGAACACTTACATACCTGCAATTGCTCCCGTATCAACAATTGTGAATGCAATTGCGAAACGCGGAGTAGTGGTTGTATTGTTCCTTATCGGTTCGGGATTATCAAAAGAAGCATTGCAATCAGTAGGTGTAAAACCTTTTTTTCAAGGAATTATATTATGGGCTGCAATTGCCACCGCTTCATTGATTACCATAATGGAAACAGTGAGTTAGCCCTTTGAATTCACTTCATTTATAAAAGACAACACCGCCTTCTTTATCGTATCTCGTACTTCTATCGTACTTGCTAATTTATCATCGTGAGCACCTACAAACTGTGATGGATCGGGGAAACTCCAGTTTATCTTTTTATGGATTCCCGGAAATATCGGACATTGAGATGCACTTGCTTCATCACAAACAGTAACTACATAATTGTACGTTCTCCCTTCTTTATGAAATTCGAAAACATCTTTGGTAGTGTTGCCCGAAATATCAATTCCATCCGCTTTCATTGCTTCAACAGCAAACGGATTAAGCTTCCCTGCTTCCAAGCCGGCACTTTCAGCAAAGAATTTATCACCTCCAAACTTTTTTAAATACGCTTCCGCCATTTGGCTTCGCGCCGAATTATGTATGCAGAGAAATAATACTTTTATCTTTTCCATGAATGTATTTTTAATTTATTATTGAGCTGGATAATATTTCTTACGGAACCAGAACGCCACATTTACCAATGCAATTAATGCCGGCACTTCTACCAACGGACCGATGACACCTGCAAATGCCTGACCGCTATTGATGCCAAAAACACCAATAGCTACGGCTATTGCGAGTTCAAAATTATTGCCGGTAGCGGTGAATGCAATGGAAGTGCTTTTAGAATAATCAGCGCCGAAATACTTGCCGATAAAGAAACTCATCACAAACATGATTATAAAATAAACTACCAGCGGAATAGCAATACGCAGTACATCCATAGGCATCTGAACGATCAGCTGTCCTTTTAAACTGAACATAACAACGATAGTAAACAGCAATGCAATCAATGTAATTGGAGAAATAACAGGGACATATTTTGTTTGAAACCATTCGTCACCTTTTAACTTGATGAGTGAATAACGGCTGATAATGCCTGCTGCAAAGGGTATTCCTAAATATATGCCAACACTTTTTGCAATTTGTGCAATGCTGATATTTACTGCAAACCCCTTGTAACCGAAGTAGGGCGGCAATATGGTGATAAACACATACGCATAAACACTGTAGAGCAGCACTTGAAATATACTGTTCAAGGCAATGAGCCCTGCTGCGTATTCGCGATTGCCATCTGCCAAATCATTCCATACAACCACCATTGCAATGCAACGTGCAAGACCGATTAAGATTAATCCAATCATGTATTCAGGATAACCGTTCAGGAAAATTAATGCGAGAAAAAACATTAATATCGGACCGACAATCCAGTTGAGAATCAAGGAAGCAGCAAGTACTTTTGTGTTCTTAAATACTTCTCCCATCTGCTCGTATTTTACTTTTGCTAATGGCGGATACATCATTAAAATCAACCCAATTGCGAGCGGAATATTTGTAGTACCGCTCGAAAAGGAATTGATAAACGTGCTGCTCGACGGAAATACATTGCCTATTACCACACCTATTGCCATAGCGAGGAAAATCCAAAGAGTTAGAAACCTGTCAAGAAAGCTTAATCGCTTTCGTTCTGCTACTGGGGCGCAGTTAGTTGCTGACATATACGTACTATTTTAACAGCATCCACTTTTAGGAGAACAACATTCAGCAGGCTTTTCGGCATACACCGTGATGCTGAAAATAACGGTTGGATGACTCTTATAAATTTTTATTTCTTCTTCCGATAAATAATCTTTCAAGATATCATCAGGCACAATAATGGGTTTTTCTTTTTGAAGTGTTATGTTCTTAAACCCTGCTTCTTTAATGTAACCCAAGTATTCACTTTTATCGATGGCACTAGCCACACAGCCTGCATACATTTCGGCTGCTGATTGTATTTTTTCCGGCAGACTACCCGTTAATACAATATCAGAAATACTGAAATGCCCGCCGTTTTTTAATACACGCATTATCTCGTGAAATACTGCTTTTTTATTTGGCACTAAGTTAAGTACACAATTACTTACCACTACGTCGGCAACGTTGGCTGTCATTGGCATTTTCTCAATATCTCCCTGACGAAACTCAACATTATTGAAGCCTAATTTCTCAGCATTTACTCTTGCCTTTTCAATCATTGCAGGGGTAAAATCAATTCCGATTACTTTACCTGTATCGCCTGTTTCGGCACGTGCAATAAAACAATCGTTGCCGGCACCGCTGCCCAAATCAACTACTACATCGCCCTTTTTTATCTTTGCGAATTGTGTTGGCAGTCCGCATCCCAAGCCTAAATCAGCATTCGGGTCGTAGCCCTCTAAGTGTGTATAATCATCACTCATTATATTATACACTTCGGTGGAGCAGGTGCCCGAACCGCAGCAGGACGACTGATTCAGCTCCTTATCCTGCAAAGCAATTTCACTGTATTTTTGCTTTACCATTTCTTTAATTTGTTCCTCGTTTTCCATTTTATTTAATTTATTAGTTAACAACAATTACTTTTTTTCTTTTCTAAGTTCACAAATATTCCAGCGAAATAACTTTGCAGTTTCTTCATCGCTTTTTCATCAATACAATAACAAATCGAATTGCCTTCGATGCTTCCTTTTATAAGTCCGGCATTTTTCAATTCCTTTAAATGCTGTGATACTGTTGGTTGTGCCAAGGGCAGTTTATCAACAATATCGCCGCAGATGCAGGTATCTACTTTCATCAGATATTCGATGATGGCAATACGTGCCGGATGCCCTAATGCTTTGGCAAGTATGGCTATTTGATTTTGTTTATCGGTAAAATGTTCTGTCTTTGTAGCTCCCATTTCTTTATTTTCAGATTGCAATATTACGATAAAGATTTCAGGTAACAATAATTATTATGGAAATTTTATTTTGAAGGGGAGAAAATGGAAGGGGAAATTGAGGGAATTTTAAATGAACTGATGTATTATTAAGACCTCATCTCCGGTTTTCACAACCTCATCCCCTGCCCTTCTCCTTGAAAAAAGGAGAAGGGAGCCATTGTGTGAAGTGCTATTTTTTTATTAAATACTTCACCTGCTGCCCCCTCTCCTCCCTTCGAGGAGAGGGGATAAAGGGGTGAGGTAGTACGAAGAATGAGATTTTAGGACTACCCCTAAAAACAAAAAAGCCTCACATTGCTGCAAGGCCTTTTTGTTCAATCTTTGAAAGTCTTTTATCGTTTATTTCATTTATTTATTGAGGAGTAATTATTACCGGCTCGCTGTAGGTGATATCTCTATCGGTACCCATTCCGAAGGAAGAAAATTTATATTCGGCTTTACTTGTCAAATCCGCAATGATGCCATCACGTTGTCCGGCGGCATAAAAGAAGCCTTCCCATTTTGCAGGATTGGTTTCTAAATTTGTTGTCAATGTATACTTAACACCATATTTTATTGTTTTGCCTACAAGATGAGAAATCAAAAACCCTATACTTCCATTCACTTTCAGAAGAGATAATATAACAATTGTCTGGTCTAATTTGCCTTGAGCTACAGAATCTTTTTCCAACGGATATCCTGTTTTATTAAGAAGTGTTAAATCTCCTTTACAAAAATTGTTGAGCCATGTTCCATTTTCCGTAATTACTGTTTGAACCGCTGTGCGTGCCGCCGAAATATTAGCCCCTATGCCTTTATAAAAAGGAGCAGTGCGGGTATCATCGTATGTGCCTATCAATTTAATAAATACAGCTAAATCCATAGGAATACCTGTAAATACACCTAAATTTATTGTTAATACATTAAATATAAGTTTCGCTGCCTTGTAAAATTCGTCTTCGGTATGTTCATCGAAGTTGTAAGTAATTTTTGCTCCTTTTGCCATTTTGTTTATTGTTTTTGATTTAGAAACAGCATTTCTATTCCCGTGGGCAGTGTCACTGCGTCATATCGGTTGGCTGGGTTTTT
>CAIRRW010000202.1 GCA_903881065.1 uncultured Bacteroidota bacterium | reverse complement strand
TGCGTTACGGCGAAAATCCGCATCAAAAGGGCGTTTTCTATGGCAATTTAGAGGAGATGTTTACTAAGCTAAGCGGAAAAGAATTATCATATAATAATTTATTGGATGTAGATGCAGCAGTAAGTTTGATTGCAGAATTTAAAGATACCACATTTGCAATCCTGAAACATAATAATGCCTGTGGAATAGCATCGCGTAATAAATTAGTTGATGCGTGGAAAGATGCATTGGCAGGAGACCCTACAAGTGCTTTTGGAGGAGTATTAATTACGAATACAAAATTAGATGCAGCAACAGCCGAAGAAATAAATAAATTATTCTTTGAAGTAATAATCGCACCTGCTTATGATGACAAGGCTCTGGAGATTTTGAAATCAAAACCAAACAGAATAATTCTTATTCAAAAAGAAGCTAAACTTTCTCCTAAATCATTCAGAACGCTATTAAATGGAGTGATTGAGCAGGATAAGGATTTGAAAACGGAAACAACTGCTGATATGCAAACGGTAACTAAAACTTCTCCAACCAAAGACGAGCAAAGAGATTTAGAGTTTGCAAATAAAATTGTGAAACATACAAAATCAAATACAATAGTACTTGCAAAAAACAATCAGCTGCTTTCAAGTGGCGTCGGACAAACATCGAGAGTAGATGCGTTGGAACAGGCAATAGTAAAAGCAAATAAATTCGGGTTTGATTTGAAGGGGTCTGTAATGGCATCGGATGCGTTCTTCCCTTTCCCTGATTGTGTTGAAATTGCTCATAAAGCGGGAATCACTTCTGTAATTCAACCGGGAGGTTCTATCAAGGATAAAGAATCAATTGCATATTGCGATGCCAACGGAATATCTATGGTTACAACAGGTACACGACACTTTAAACATTAACATTCAGAAAAAAGATATTAGATTTAGAATAAAAATATGGGATTATTTAGTTTTTTAACACAGGAGATTGCAATTGACTTAGGTACAGCCAACACGCTGATTATATACAATGATAAAGTGGTGGTGGATGAACCTTCAATAGTTGCTGTTGACAGGATGACAGGGAAAGTTATTGCGGTGGGGAAACAAGCACAGCAGATGCATGGAAAAACTCACGAAAATATTAAGACAATCCGTCCGTTAAAGGATGGTGTAATAGCTGATTTCAGTGCTGCTGAACACATGATACGCGGAATGATTAAAATGATTAATCCCGGCAGAAGATTGTTTACACCTTCATTGAAAGTTGTTATTTGTATTCCTTCCGGTATTACAGAAGTGGAAAAACGTGCAGTACGAGATAGTGCTGAACGTGCCGGTGGTAAGGAAGTTTACCTTATTCATGAGCCGATGGCTGCTGCGATTGGTATTGGAATAGACGTGGAAGAGCCAATGGGAAATATGATTATTGATATTGGGGGAGGGACAAGTGAGATTGCTGTAATTGCGCTGGGTGGTATTGTTTGCGACAAATCAATCCGTATTGCAGGAGATGAATTTACTTCGAACATTGAAGAATATATGCGCAGACAGCATAATATTTTAATTGGTGAACGTTCAGCTGAACGTGTAAAGATTGAAGTAGGTGCGGCTATGACAGAAATTGATAATCCGCCACCTGATTATGCGGTGCACGGAAGAGATTTAATGACAGGTATTCCGAAAGAGATTTATGTTTCTTATGTTGAGATTGCACATGCTTTGGATAAGTCTATTTCAAAAGTGGAAGAAGCAATATTAAATGCATTGGAGATGACACCTCCTGAACTTTCAGCAGATATTTTCCGTACAGGAATCTACCTTGCAGGTGGAGGTTCCATGCTTCGCGGACTGGACAAACGTATTTCATTAAAAACCAAATTGCCTGTTCATATTGCGGAAGACCCGCTTCGTGCAGTAGCCAGAGGTACAGGTATCGCACTTAAGAATGTTGGTAAATTCCCATTCCTGATGAGATAAAATAGTGAGACTTAAATGAGAAACCTCTTTCTATTCATTTGGAGAAACTATTTTATTTTTCTTTTCTTATTACTCGAAACACTTTGCGTTTACCTTATTGTTCAAAATAACAATTTCCAACGGGCAAGTTTTGTCAACTCGTCTAATTCAATATCGGCAAGTATTTTAGAGGCTTCAGCAAATGTTAAAGAATACTTTTATTTGAAGGATGCGAATGAAAAGTTGGCAAAAGAGAATGCGGAATTACGAGGGAAGTTAATGGTTTCGTATGCTGTTTCTTTAAATGATGTTCATATTTCGCATGACACCAGCTTCCATCAGAAATATACTTTTACAAGTGCTAAAGTAGTTAACAATTCTACCAACAGAAGGAACAATTATTTAACGCTTAATAAAGGTTCCAAACAAGGTATTAAGAATAATATGGCAGTGATTACAAGTTTGGGAGTGGTAGGGCAGGTGAAGGATGTAACCGATAATTTTTGTACCGTCATGTCATTGTTGAATTCAAAGACAACTATCAGCTCGAAGATAAAGAAAGATGGTTCGTATGGGCCGCTATCATGGGATGAAGGAGATGATTTCAGTATGGCTACACTCCATGATATCCCTACACACGTTAGATTAATTCCCGGTGACACTATCGTTACATCCGCCTATTCTCTTACTTTTCCGGAGAACATAATGATTGGCACTGTGGAAAGTTATGTGCAGAAGTCAGGACAATATTTTTATACTGTGAAGGTAAAACTATCTACTGATTTTAAGAAGTTGTCTCATGTGTATATTGTGACCAACATTATGAAAGGTGAGCAGGAAGAGTTGGAAAAAAAGTCGGAGACTGATAGTAAAATTAATCAATAGCTTGTGGTAAATACAATTGGTAGAAATATTATTCGCTTCTTTGTGCTTGTATTGGTGCAGGTTTTGGTAATAAAGAACATTGAGCTGGGCAGGTTTATCAATCCATTTGTATATGTTCTATTTATGATTGTTTTGCCATTTGAAACTCCAAAATGGATGCTGCTGATTATAGGATTTATACTTGGATTGACCATTGATATGTTCTATGATACAATGGGAATGCATGCTGCAGCATGTGTTTTTATTGCTTTTGTACGACCAAGTGTGTTGAACTGGTTCTCTCCGCGCGAAGGGTATGAGTTCGGGATGCAGCCAACGATACAGTATTTGGGGGTGCCGTGGTTTCTTTCTTACTCCGCAATACTTATTGTATTGCATCACTTTGTTTTATTCTTTATTGAAGTATTTCGCTTCTCCGAGTTCTTCTCTACATTGCTTCGTGTAATAATAAGTTCCATATTCACATTGCTTTTGGTAGTGGTGAGCCAATATCTTTTCAATAAGCAAAAGGAAGAAGAATGAACCAGCTCGAGGAACGGAAATATATTATAATCGGAGTGTTTATTCTGGTGGGATTGGCATTCATCACCCGACTGTTTTTTATTCAGGTGATTGATGATAGTTATAAACTAGATGCCCGAAATCAATCTTTCAGATACAATACTGAATTTCCTGTACGCGGATATATTTATGACAGAAAGCATAAGCTGTTAGTATATAATGAAGCGGCGTATGACTTGATGGTATTGCCAAAAGAGGTGAAGGATATTGATACTGCCGACTTCTGCAATCTGCTTGGTATAACCAAAGATGAATTTTTAAAGAAGATGCGCAAAGCGATTCTTGCTCCCAACTCTCCCCGTAAGGAATCTGTTTTTGAGAAACAAATCTCTCCACAGGACTATGCAAAGTTGCAGGAACGCTTGTATCGTTTCCGTGGATTTAAAGTGCAGTCGCGGACTTTGAGGAAGTACCCAATGAAAATTGCTGCACATTTATTAGGTTATATTGGTGAGGCAGATAAAGAACGTACAGAGATTGATCCTTACTATAATGAGGGCGATTACATTGGTATCAGCGGGATGGAGAAGACCTATGAAAAAGCGTTGCGTGGTAAAAAGGGACTTCATATAATGATGGTGGATGTGAACAACAGGGAGAAGGGAAGTTATAAGAACGGGCTTTATGATACGATGGCTATTCCCGGCAAGTCGCTGATGTCGACGTTGGATGCGGATTTGCAACTGTATGGCGAAATGCTGATGCATGACAAAACAGGAAGTGTGGTTGCCATTGAGCCATCAACAGGTGAAATACTTGCATTGGTATCCAGTCCTTCTTACGATCCTAATTTATTGGTGGGCAGAGCAAGGAATAAAAACTTCTCTAAACTATATTTAGATACTGTACGAGTTCCTTTGTTTAACAGGGCAACAATGGCATCGTATCCTCCGGGGTCAACGTTTAAATTAGTGGAATCATTGATAGGACAACAGGAAGGAGTGCTTACCACCGAAACAAAATACCCCTGCTCTGCAGGTTATGCGCCGCTTGGCGGACATCCTAAATGCGAAGTACATCCTTCTCCGCTGGCATTGTATGATGCTATCGGATACTCTTGCAACTCTTATTTTTCGTATGTATTCAAAAGTATAATAGAGAATAAAAAATACGATAACATGTATAAAGCCTTTGAAGCGTGGAGAAACATTGCACTTAGCTTTAACATCGGCAGGAAAACAAATTCAGATTTAGCGAATGAGTTGAGAGGAAATATTCCTTCGATTAAATATTACGACAGAGTTTTTGGAAAAGGATCATGGAAAGCATCAACTGTAATATCGCTTGGTATAGGGCAGGCAGAGATGGGGATTACGCCGTTGCAGAATGCAAATGTGGTTACAATAATTGCTAATAAAGGTTGGTATTATACTCCGCATATTGTAAAAGCAATTGATGGAAATGCAAACGACACTACATTAAACCGCTTTAAAATAAAGCATAATACCGCAATTACTGATTCCGTTATCTATAACAATGTGAGGGAAGGGATGAGTCATGTTACGGAAAGCGGAACTGCACATTTATTAAAAATAGAAGGTGTGGAATATTGTGCGAAAACAGGAACTGCTGAAAATCCGCATGGACGAGACCACTCTGTATTTGTGGCTTTTGCGCCGAAAGATAATCCGAAGATAGCAATTGCTGTATTGGTTGAAAATGCTGGCTGGGGTGCTTCCTGGGCAGGTCCGATTGCTACGCTGATGATGGAAAAGTATTTGAATGGCAAAGTGGTGCGCAAGGATTTAGAGAAACAAATGATGGATGCCGACTTGATTGATCAGCCAAAATATGTGAAGCCTAAGAAGAAAAAGTAACACAAAGTTCAATTGGAAAGGAACAAACGAAATAGTATTTTCAGTGATGTAGATTGGGTTGTGGTGCTGCTCTATCTTCTCCTAATCACTATGGGTTGGCTCAATATATATTCGGCGGTGTATAACGAGGATCACCATGTGATTACGGATATGACGCAGAAGTATGGAAAGCAGATGCTTTGGATTGGCACTTCTTTAATTATTGCCCTTATTATTTTAATAATTGATGAAAAGTTTTATACAGCATTTGCTTATATTATTTATGCAGTGTTTCTGCTCGCCTGCATTGCAGTTCCTTATCTGGGGCGAGAAGTAAAGGGAAGTCGTTCGTGGTTTAGGTTTGGCGATTTTGGTTTACAGCCTGCCGAGTTTATGAAGTTCGCCACCAATCTTGCTATAGCAAAGTTCCTGAGCAATCAGTTTATTAAGATTACCGACTATCGGAATACCATTATCACTCTTATTATTATCGGTATTCCCTTTCTCGCCATAAAAGTGTTGGAAGATGAAACAGGCTTGGCTATTGTGTTTTCAGCTTTCATTTTTACATTATACCGAGAAGGATTATCTGTTAATTATTTGTTGCTTGGTTTTCTGGCAATCGTATTATTTATCCTCGCATTGATGGTAAACAATATTTATTTATTTATAATCATAGGTTCGTTATGCGTTATTGCCACATTGTTTATCAAGCGAAATGCACAGAATTTATTTGTAGTAGCGCTAATTGGTTTAGTCGCCTGCGGAATGGTGAAGGGCACGAGTACCGTGTACGACCACTTGGAGGCGCACCAGAAAGTGCGTATAGATGTGTTGCTTGGCAGAGGCACTGTTAACCTGAAGAAAGAAGGTTACAATGTGAATCAGGCGAAAATTGCTATTGGCTCCGGAGGGTGGACTGGCAAGGGATACCTGAATGGTACACAAACTAAATATGAATTTGTTCCGGCACAGGATACCGACTTTATTTTCTGCACAGTAGGTGAGGAGTGGGGATTTGTTGGCAGCACTGTTGTTATTATTCTCGAACTGATACTGATTATCAAAGTGATTTTTATGGCAGAACGGCAACGGTCTCCTTTCAGCCGTATATACGGTTATGGAGTAGCTTCTGTTTTATTTTTTCACCTCACAATAAATGTCGGGATGACTATTGGGTTGGCGCCTGTTATTGGTATTCCGCTGCCATTTTTTAGTTATGGCGGCTCATCGTTATGGTCGTTCACCATACTGCTTTTTATTTTTATTAAGCTCGATTCGCATCGCCTTGCGATATTGAGGTAGGGAGCAAAAGTGTTCTCACTTTTAAGAATCGTTTGTTATGCTTCTGATATAATCGCAGAAACTAATAATATTGTGTGCGCAAAAGTTTAAATGGTTGTTGTACCTCTTGCATCAGTTATTTGCTTTAAGGTACAATACTTATTATGCAATACATAAGCCACTGCGCCGCCTGCATCTTTACATTTTGTTTTTGCAAAAATATTTGAACGGTGTTTTTCCACCGTTTCCTTGCTGATGAAAAACTTTTTGGCTATCAATGCGCTTGTCAAGCCAAATGCTACCTGAATAATTACTTCTATTTCCCTTGGTGTCAGCGGTATTTGAGGTATAATAATTAATACAGCAGTTTTAATAATGTTTTTCAAAGTTGTTTTATTTAGAGATGGTTTACTTATTAAGTAATGTTAAATGTTTATCAAAGGAACGCTATAAATCATCGATTAACTAATATTATTGAAATATACCCTCATGAGGGTATTGTGGAGCTTTGCTAATGATTCTACTTTTGTGCCAGTTATTTGAAACGATAGGGAGGAGGTTTTAAATGGAAATGCAAAGGGTTGCACTTTTATAACAAAGGGTTGCACTTTTGTAACAAACCACTGCATGTTTATAACAAAGGGCTGCACCTTTAAGATAAAAAACTGCATGTTTTCATCAAAGGGCTGCATGTTTTTGAAAAACCGCTGCATGTTTTTAATAAATGACTGCACCTTTTCAACAAAAGGCTGCACTTTTGGTAATAACATGCAATAGTTTAAATCAACCTTTCTCTCCAATAATTAATAAGTTAAAAACGAAGTATAAAAATCAATTAATAATCAATAAAAACTAAAAGCCATGTCTAAAAAATTAAAAGTAGTAACCGATTTGGATTCGTACACAGAGGATGAATTCTACAAAGCAACATCAAAAATCAACAAGAGTATTGCGCTCAATATAGGAAGTTTTACAGGCTTGCCATCCGATTCCACAGTACTCGGACCTTTAGTGGAAGTGTTTAATAAAGTAAGGACGGAACTTATATATGAAGGCAAGGGAGCTGACATTGCTAAAGCGCGCACCGCAGTGCAGGTAGTAATAACGCAGGACGGCAACTGGTTGAACGACTTCTGCGACGGAGATGCCTCGTTGATTGCCAAATCAGGCTATCCTGTTCAGAAAGATTCCGTACATCAAACAAAATTAGATGCCACCATACTTACTTTGAGCACAGAGAAAGCGGCAGGAAGTCTCGGTTTTATGGTTTCATTTATTGATGGATACGGAATTAAATATGGTATTATGTACACCTTGGCAGGTAACTTGGAAACCGACCCGTCAAAATGGACATTTTATTATGCCGCCCAACGCACAGGTATAATCTCGGGCTTAATAAGCAAAACAGATTATAAATTTGCTTCGTTTGCCATGGGAACAGTTAACGACCTTACCTATAGTGAACCAGTAACTATGAGTGCGCAATAGGAGGAATAACTTTCCATTGCCAACCACACTTCTTTCCGTTGATACCTCACCCCTTAACCCTCTCTCCTTGAAAAAAGGAGAGGGGGTTTTAGTTGAAAAATATTGTAAAACAAAGCGTTTCATACAAAGTCACCCCACTCCTTTTTTCAAGGAGATGGGCTGGGAGAGTGGTCTCTGAAAGTGATATAGGAATTGTTTACCTACGTTATAAATAACAAATCCCGCTTTAAAACAATTAAAGCGGGATTTGTTATTTTGGTTTGTTAAGTAGTATTGTGCAGTAGAAAAGCTTTTTACTTTTTGTTTGTTTTCAGGCTTTCATAAATCTTCATCTCATCTTCCGATTCTTTTAGGTCGCCATTTTGTTTGAGAATAACAGCTAAGTTATGATGCGATTTCTCATGCTTCGGATTTATCTCAATGTTTTCCTTCAACAGCTTTATTGCTTTTTTAAGCTTGTTGATATTCATATAACAAGTAGCAAGGTCGCAGCGCATATCAATGTTTTTCGGGTCAAGCTCCAATGCTTTTTCATAATAATCAATAGCTTTATCATCCTGCTTCACATCATAATATACATTACCCAGATTGGTTAACGCAATCAAATTTTTGTTATCGTGTTCGTACACTTTGGTGAAATGAAAGATTGCCTTGTCAAGTGCTCCGGCATTATAACAAGCTGCAGCAAGTGCCATTCGCGCATCATAATTAGTAGTATCTGCTTCAAATTTCTTTTCCGCCATCACTAACTCTGGAGGAAGTGGCTTCTGGTCTGGTTGTTTTAAATAATCGGGTGTGGTGGAAGCTTTGTCGTCTTTTTTATCTTCGGATCTGTTGCAGGAGAAAAACGTAAAACTTGCTATGCAACATGCGCTGATGATTAATTTATAGTTCATGATTATACCTTTTGAAAATTATTTACTGATTTTTGCGTCTTCCATTATTAAGTCGTAGAAGTAACCGAAACCAAAATCTTTATCCAACGTAATTACTCCTTCCACAGTTACGTTGTCGCCCACTTTCACTTCTTCATTTGTAGTAATAGCCAAATCGAATTTGCCCGAGAAGTCGGTTCCATCCTGTAAGTGTATCCAGTTTTTCTTCATTATCCCACCTGTAAATTTGGTTACCTGTCCTTTTATTTTTACAGTTTTACCTGCATATGTTTTTTTGTTCTCAATAAGTTTGGCAATGGTAACATCCTCTTTGGAATGTTTAATGGTTACTGCTTTTTTCTCAGTATCAGTGGTAGTTCCTTTAGTTACACCGCCAGTATTGTCGGCTTTTGCAGCAGGAGTTTTTTCTTCGGTAGCCAAAGGTTTATCCGAAATCTTATCTACAAATAATATTTCATCAAACGTCTTTTTCAATTCCTTACTTGGGAAGTTGGTCATCTTCAATCCTCCCTTAAAATAGTAAGTTTTGCCGGACGAAGCATCCATTTTTGCAACCGCCAACCATAATTCCTTAGCACCTTCTTTAGCGCGTATATAAGTATATTGAGTGGTCTGTAATACTTCAACTGATTTCACGGTATGCGCTTCATTAGGGTCGGATGCCGGAGGAAGTGTGTTGTCCATTTCGGGAGTAGTTGCAGGAATACCGTTAGTTGCATTTGCATTAACAGCAGCCTTTTCAGGAATATTTGGAGTAGTACTCACATTGTCAACAAAAAGTATTTCTTTAAACGTTCTGTTGAGTTCCTTACTGTTAAAGTCGTTCATCACCAATCCATCTTTATAGTAATACGTGTCGCCGTTTTTAGCTTCCATCTTCGACACTGCCAACCACGTATCTTTTTCTCCTTCTTTTACATGAAGATACGTGTATTGACTTGATTGAACCACTTCCTGCACTACAGCAGCATGAACTCCTGCAGGTGTTCCTGTTTTAGCTGCATCATTTCCTGATGACTGACATGCCGCCAGCAAAACAACTGTGGCAATAGTTAGAAATTTATTTTTCATCTTTGTTATTATTTTAAGTTTATTATTATTGTTTAATTATTTAGTTTAATTCTATTCCTTATTTACTTTATTGTCTTTTAGTTTAGCTCCTATCATTAATAGTATTAACGAAACAATAGCTATCCATGCCCATATCGGAAAGATAGCGTGGTCGCCTGCTCCGTAGCTATGCATACCTTTTGATAAAAAATAATTTACTCCGAAGAAAGTCATTAGCACACTGCTGTATCCGATTATAGAACCTACGTTGAAAGTGAATTTGCCTCCCATTTTAGGTATAAATCGCAGGTGAAGAAGCAACGAATACGTGATGACAATTACCAATGCCCATGTTTCTTTTGCATCCCATCCCCAATATCTTCCCCACGATTCATTAGCCCATACACCTCCAAGGAAAGTACCTACGGTAGCCAGTAATAAGCCGATGGTCAAATTCATTTCGTTGATGAAAGTTAGTTCTAAAATCAATAAGTCGAGGCGGTCGTTGTTCTCTTTATTCTTGAAAAGATAGATAAACATGTTCATTATTCCCATGATGAATCCTAACCCTAAGAAGCCGTAGCTGATGGTGAGAACTGCCACGTGAATAATCAACCAGTATGATTTTAATACCGGAGTAAGATTGGTTAACTGAGGATCGTAACTGCTGTGCCCTGCTGTCATCAATACAAAGAATGCTAATAAAGAAGTGGCAGCCAACGTCATCTTCGAATACCTCACAAAACTAAATCCGGCAAGCAACGTTCCGAAAGCAACAAGTATCAATGCTTCGTAACCGTTGCTCCACGGTGCATAACCGAGTAAGTAGGATCTTAATGCCATTCCGAATGTTTGATATAAGAAAGCAATTGCAAGCAGAACAATAAAGATATTAATAAGTACAGTTACAACTTTACTCTTTTTACTGCGTACATTATCAATAAAAGTTAGCAACAAAAGCAGTAAACTTAAAACTCCATAACAGTTTTTCACAACAATAAAGATTTGCGACTTGTTATAAAATATTTCAGCATTCACTTTCTTTTCAGAAGGAAGGAAAGAGTTGGCAGCAGAGCTTTGGCGTTGTATGCTGTTTATATAGCCCAGTATTTTATCTGCCCTGTCATACTTTCCTGATTTAATGCTGTTCACTACTTCTTCAAAGTATACCTGTGCAATGTTGGTATAATTTAAAAGACGTAGTTTTAAATCATCATTTATTACATTGATAACTCCTTTAAGTGGAACAATTGCTCCTTTATCATCCCAACTAATCCATCTGTTGGTAGGTGAATCCTGATCAGGGAATATTTTAAGAATACTTACCTGGAAAGTCATCATTAAAATGTTTACCCGTTCATCCACCTTAATAACTTCTTTGTCAAAACTATTCTGGTCTACTGGTTTCTTTCTGAAGGCATCATCGGCAAGCTGTTGTAATTTATATTTTGCATTATTGTCGAAGAAATCCATAAAAGACGCTTCTTTGGTAGTTATGCCAATTGCATCTCTCACCGACTGTTCTTTGATATACACTATCTTCTGTTGCTTCCAGAAGTCAGGTTCTATAATCATGTCCATAAACACTTGCATAGCATCCATGTCCCCTTTGCCTTCAATTGTAAATTTATCTTTACGGGTTACTTTGTGCAACACATCAAATGCAAGAGAATGCACAGGCTCAAATCTTCCTTCAATTGACTGTGTAATCAAATGCCCAAATTTATCAGCATGTTCAGCACTAATCGTTCCCGGCAAATCTGATTTTACCTGTGAAAAACCTAAGGTGCTGAATCCGATTAATAAAGCAATGGTGGAAGCAACAAGTGCTTTACGTTCGTTTCTTATTTCTACAATTTGCCTTCTCAATCGTAGGAAACGCGATTGTTTATTGAACAACGTGAGAACAAAACCGAATGCTAAAAGAATATATCCTGTATAAGATACGAGTGTTCCCCAGTAATCATGGTTAACAGATAATACTGTTCCTTTTTCATCCTTATCATACGACGATTGAAAGAAACGATAGTTGCCATAATCCAATACATTATTCATAAATATACGATGATTAAAGTTTTTGTTGTTGATTTTATCAATCACAGTTACTTCACTTGCATAGGAAGATGGGCTTTCTGAGCCAGCATATCTTTCCAAAATAAAATCATTAAGATGAAGTGAGAAAGGAAGTTCAATTTGTTTTTTACCGTACCCTATTTTTACCTGCAACCCATCAAAGTTAAAGTTAACATCCTCGACAACCTGTCCATTTGCGAAGATTACCGGCGCTTCGTACTTCTTATCTTTAATAGTTACCTCAAATTTTATTGCATCCATTCCAGCATCTTCTTTCTTATCCGAGCTCACCACTTTCTTTACCGCACTTTTAAAAAGTTTCTTAAAAACAAATATTGAATTGTTGACATTATATACGCATCTGTCTTTAAACTCCACGGTAGTATCCTTCTTAACTACGTCGCTAATCTGTCCAACCATTGTGGTTCTGTTAATTTCGAAAGGAGAACTGATAAACAGTTTACCTTCCTTTTCGGTAACATTAACAGCATCTTTAAAGTTGGCATTATCATAGGTAATAATAAATGGGCCAAGGTTAATTGCCGAGCCTCTTTCGAAGAAAACTCTCTTTCTGCCTCCATCCACAGGCACAATAAGTTCAAGGTAATCCTTGCCACCTGCTACATTTTCATCAGCATCTTCAACTGCACTTGTAATGTATTCCTTACTTTTTATTTCTACATTACCTTTTTCTACAGAAGGAATCTCCGCTTTAAATGAGTTACGGGCATAAGGTCCAAAGCTTGCTGGGAAATATTTTTCCCGTGGTTGGTCTTTTTCGGTATACATAATATGTACGTAATCTTCGGCAGTTACCAATATATTACTCTCCTCTCCTTCACGAATATGCATAGTGCCCTCGTAACCGAAATAGCGGGTAACTCCAGCGCCTATAATCATTATTACAAAAGCAAGGTGAAATACCACTCCTCCAATTTTATCCAGCCTGAACATGTGATAAACTTTAATATGCCCCATAAAATTAATGGCAAGCCATATTAATATCAGTTCAAACCAAAGGGAATTATAAACTAATTCTCGGGCGGTAAGGGTATCATATTTATCTTCAATAAAAGTGCCTGTACCCATTGCTATGGCAAATATCAAGAGCAAAATAATTGTGCTTTTGGAAGAAAAAAGTAGGGTGGTTAATCGTTTCATTATATAGGGTTTTTAGATTCTGTTTCTTAAAAATTTTGGCAAAGGTCTATTTAATTCATCTTGCCATATATGATAGCTATCAGTTGCAACATATGATAGCTGTCATATTTAGTCTTAACTTATTTGTAGTCCTTTGTATTATTGAATTGATAAGCATTTTGGCACAAATGTAACAATAAAACAAACACAAATAATAATGCTAAAAAGCAGTATTTTTACTGCAATAAAATATGACATCATTTTCTGCTTTTTGTTTGATAACTAATCTACCAATCGTTAATACGTATTCATTATGAGACATACTATCCTAATTATTATTGCATTAATTTTCACAGGGGAAACAACCCTGTTTTCGCAAACTACACCTAAAATGTATTCGCATAAAGTAAAAGTCGACTCGGCTTATCAAACTCAGGCGTATTCCTATTTGCGAACTACAGAAAAATTGAAAGACAGGGATTCTGTTCTGTGGTTAGCGTTGCCTTTAATACCTGTACAGGGCGGCGAAACATTTTATTATGAAAACGGTATGGCAATGGGGCAATTTACAAGCAAGGAACTAAAAAGAACGTTTAATCAAATTCTTTTTTTGGGTGGTATTAGCACATCTCCTGAAGTAAATGAAAAAACAATTCTGCCAGCACCGATAATAGATACTGTTCCTAAAAATCTTCCTAGTCCTGTTATGCATAATGTTTTAGTAAAGGAAGTAATACAGGCAAGCAGTTATACTTATTTGAGGGTTGTACAGGATAAAGAGGAACATTGGCTTGCGGTAGTTAAAATTGATGCGAAACCGGGGCAGACATATCATTATGATGATGCAGTTGCCATGGATGATTTTTATAGTAAAGAACTAAAAAGGACTTTCAAGCAGATATTATTCCTATCGAAATTAACAATTGGTCCGGGTGTGGAAGATAGAGCCGCAACTTTGAAAAAAGAAGCAGGAGCTGAATCGAAGAAGTATGCAAAAGCAATGAGTCAACCTGCCAAAGTTGTTATTTCTATTGCTGATTTACTTGAGAACAAAAAACTATATATTGGAAGAAAGATTAGTGTTAAAGGAGAGGTTACAAAATACAGTTCTAATATTCTTGAGAAGAATTGGGTACATATAACTGACGGCAGTTCTTATATTGGCAAATCCGATTTAGTATTAACTACTGATAAGCCGTTGAAGGTTGGTGATAAAGTTACTTTTGAAGGAATACTTTCGGAAAATAAAGATTTTGGAAATGGTTATTTCTTCGAGCTTATTGTGGAAGATGCAAAAGTGAAAGAGTAATTAACTTTCCATTGTACTTCAACATAAGAGGTAATTGTTAAACCTCTATAAATAATTCACTATTCAATAAATTGAAACCGCAGGATATGTTCACCATTAATTTCAATGGTTTCAGTAAACATCTTGATCGGACGTACCCATAGGTTTTCTCCTTCGGTTTGGTATAAAGCTTTGTACACAACAAGCTCCTCAAGTGTTTCGCTATGCCTTGCAATCCCTAATACTTCATAGAGATTCCCTTTATAATGTTTGTATTTACCAAGTTTTAAATTCATTTGTTTAAAAATTCGCGCTTCCGAGTAACAAAATTAAACTAAGAAAGGATTATTGTTTTTCTCAAAGCCGATGGTAGTTGTTGGTCCATGGCCACTGTACACTTTATAATCATCACCAAGTGGAAATAACTTTGTTTTTATACTATCCAAAAGCATTTGATGATGGCCACCAGGCAAGTCGGTTCGGCCAATACTTCCATAAAAAAGAACATCTCCCCCAATAATAAACTTTTGTTCACGATTGTAGAAACATATACTTCCAGGAGAATGTCCTGGTGTAAAAACTATCTCGAGAGACGATTTCCCAAAGGTAATTTTATCTCCTTCGTTAAGATAATTTGTTGGTTCAGGAGATGCTTCTACTTCGAGATTATACATGGCAGAGACTGTTAAAAAGGAGTCGAAAACAATTTTGTCATGTTTGTTAAATTCGGGTAGTAAATTATATCTACGTGCAATAAATCCATTGCCGAACATGTGATCGAGGTGGCAATGTGTATTAATTAATCGTATCGGTTTTTTATCGTTTGCATCTAAATAATTCGAAAGTTCGGCGCGTTCATTTGCATCATAACAGCCCGGGTCGATAATAATACATTCGTTAGTTTCATCAGAAAGTATATATGTGTTTTCCTGAAAATGACCGAAGGTGAAAGATTTTATAGTTATCATGTTTATTTGTTTGCCGTCAAAATTAACAAAACTTATCGTTTTAATTAAGTTGACGGTAGTGGTATATTTATTAATTTAGCGTTCCAAACTTTTACAGAAAGTGAAAAAACATTATTCCTCTTATAGAAACATAACAATATTTTTTGTTTTCATCCTTCTTGTTTTTTCCGGTAAGGTTGCGAAGTCTCAATTTTATACAGGCTCTCAAATGGACTTTGGAAAGAACAGAATGAAGTATCAGGACTTCTTTTGGACTTATTATCAATACGACCATTACGATGTTTACTTTTATGAGCAAGGCAGGGATTATGCCAACTATGTTTCCAAATCGGCTAAGAAACAAATTGAGTTTGTTGAGAAGTTGTTTGATTTTCAGTACGAAGGGAAACTTCAGTTTTTGGTTTATAATAAACTAACAGATTTCAAGCAAAGTAATATTGGACTTTCAAGCGATGAACAGTACAATACAGGAGGCGTAACCCGAATAGCAGGTTCGAAAATATGTTTGTATTATGAAGGCGACCACTCGGTAATGGATGCTCAGATACGTGAAGGCGTGGCTGCAGTTTTACTCAATCAAATGATGTATGGTGGCAATGTGAGAGAGAAGTTTAAGAACAATACATTGCTTAATCTGCCAGTATGGTACACCAAAGGGCTGAGCACTTATGTTGCAACAGACTGGAATGCAGATATTGACAACAAAGTGAAGGATGGAATGCTCAGCGATAAGTTCAAAAATCTAAATAGATTGGAGGGAGAAGATGCTGTGTATGCAGGACATGCGCTTTGGAAATACATTGCCGACAATTATGGCGAGGCGGTGATTTCGAACATAATTTATATGACCAAAGTAAGTAGAAGTGTCGACAATTCAATGATGTTTGTTTTGGGTATTTCATCTAAAAACTTATGGAAGGAATGTGTTGAATCGTATAGAAACAAATACAATGATAAGGATAGAACAAAGGCAATGCCTGCACAGGAACCTATTCTGAAAAAGATAAAGTCGACACGAGTTTATAGTCAGTTAAAAGTTAGCTCGGATGGAAATAATATTATTTATACTACCAATGAATTTGGGCAATACAAAATTTGGTTATATGATGTAGAAAAGAATAAAACAAAAAGAATATTAAAATCAGGGAAGAAGATAGAACGAATAAATGATTATTCATTCCCTTTATTAGCTTGGCATCCGAGCGGAAAGATGTTTTCGTATATTGTAGAAAAGAAAAACAGGTTGGTACTTACCACCTATGAATTGGAAACAGGAGAGAAAATACAAAGAAATATTTTCGACTTCGAGAAAATACTAGACTATTCGTATAATAACGATGGCAGAAAGTTTGTGATGTCTGCAGTTCAGAAAGGACAAACGGATATTTTTATTTTTACAGCAGGCTCAAATGGGTATGAACAGATAACTAAAGATATCTATGATGATTTGAATCCACGTTTTGTGCATAATTCAAAAGAGATAGTGTTTTCATCAAACCGTCCTACAGACACACTTTCATTTGATCCTAAGAAAAAGTTACCAGATGCTCAGCCGCATAAAGATTTATTCATGTTTAATAACGTTACCAAATCACATACTCTGAAACGTATAACCAATACACCTAATATTGATGAGATGTATCCTGCCGATTATGACAGCACACATATTTCTTATCTGAGTGATTTGAATGGAATAAGGAACCGATACATCGCTCAGTTCGACAGCACTATTGCTTATGTTGATACTGCTGCTCATTACCGTATGGTGGTTTCTTCTTTTCCGATATCTAACTATTCCCGCAACGTTGTAGAACAGGATGTATCACCACTGGCTAATAAATTTACAGAAATTATTTATGAGAATGGAAAATATAAAATGTTCGTAGCTCCGTTAGTAAGTTCAAAATCGCTTACTCCAATTGAGTTGAAAAATACTTTGTATCGAGAATATAAGAATAAACTAGATAAGAAAGATCAGGATGAACGCGATGCAAAAAA
Organism: uncultured Bacteroidota bacterium; assembly: GCA_903881065.1. Classification (GTDB taxonomy): domain Bacteria; phylum Bacteroidota; class Bacteroidia; order 2-12-FULL-35-15; family 2-12-FULL-35-15; genus 2-12-FULL-35-15. The sequence goes on along the minus strand of CAIRRW010000202.1, from coordinate 2,839 downwards.
TAAATATTTAGTAGATGCTCCAACATTGGAAAATATTAAGGTTATTGTTTCTGAAAAAAGAAAACCTGATTCAACAGAAATAGATATCAATAATTATGTTTTTGAAAACGAGAAAAGCAAAAGCGATAAAAAGCAGGAAGTTCATACTAATTCAGTTGATACAACTAATGCAACTGACGCACCTTTCTCTGAATTTAAAATTGGCAGGCAAAAAAATTACAACATAAATTATTCAGTTGACTATGTAGTAACGCAACTTGATAATTCATTCTTAAATCAATCCTATCAGAAGTTTTCAGGAGGAGGAAGTCCTATTTATCTTAATCCCGGATTAAATGCTTTGTTTAAAATAGGAATAAGTGATTTGTTTGAAGACTACAGAATAGTAGGTGCAATGCGCTTTTCGGGTGATTTGAATAGTAATGAATATTTTTTGAGTTATGAGAACAGACTTCATTTAATCGACAGACAAGTAATAGTGCATAGAAATACAATGATGAGTTCTGATGGCAATTCAATATTTAAAACGCATACAAATGATATCAGATATATTTTAAAATTTCCATTTTCGGAAGTTGCAAGTCTTCGTGGTTCTGTTTGTTATCGTAATGATGAAACAATATACACAGCAACGGATGATGCAAATTTAGCAGCTCCTAATACTTTTGAGAATTGGGGAACCGCAAAATTGGAATATGTATATGATAATACGATTAGCAAAGGATTAAACTTATACAATGGAATACGCGGCAAAGTTTTTGGCGAATATTATCGTCAGATTGATAAAGAAAAAACGGATTTCTATGTGGTAGGTTTTGATTTTAGAACGTACAAAAAAATCAGCCGTTGTTTTATCTGGGCAAACCGATTTGCAGGAAGTACATCATTCGGCAATCAAAAATTAATCTATTATATGGGTGGCGTGGATAATTGGTTTGGTGCGAAATTCGATAACACTACTAATATTGCAACCGACCAAAACTATGCATACCAAACATTAGCAACCAATATGCGTGGTTTCATTCAGAATGCACGTAATGGTAATAGTTTCCTTGTTGATAATACCGAATTGCGTTTCCCTATTTTCAAATATTTATATAAACGCCCAATACGTTCTGATTTTATTGAGAATTTCCAAATCATAGGATTTGGTGATATAGGAACAGCTTGGAATGGACCATCACCTTATTCAGATTCTAATGCGTTAAACACCACAGTTATTGGTAATTCTCAAACGCCATTAGTAATTACGCTGAACACACAGCACAATCCTATTATTGGCGGTTATGGATTGGGATTACGAACCAGATTGTTTGGCTATTTTATACGTGTCGACAGGGCTTGGGGTGTAGAAGATGGCGTTGTGTTAAAACCTATTACTTATATATCATTGAGTCTTGATTTTTAATTTATCAATTTGAAACCTGCTTTAAATATGAATACAATTTTGATTCTGCTAATCATAGGTCTAATGGCAGGCATCCTTAGTGGAATGGTTGGAGTAGGAGGAGGGATAATTATTGTTCCTGCATTGGTTTATTTTATGGGTGTTAGTCAGCACGAGGCACAAGGTACGTCATTGTCGGTGCTGCTTTTACCTGTTGGCATATTTGCGGTTTACAATTATTATAAATCAGGATATGTAGATATTAAAATGACATTAATTATCGCTTCAACTTTTTTAATTGGTGGATACATAGGTTCAAAAGCTGCTATTTCACTTGATCAGAATACCGTGAAAAAAATATTCGGAGGGTTTCTATTTTTGATTGCACTAAAAATGATTTTAGGAAAATAAAATGTCCGAACTGAAATTAAAAATTCAAACTCTTTCCAAACAATATCTCGTCGAAACAATTGAAATAAGGAGGCATTTACACGCTCATCCCGAATTATCTTTTCAAGAATTTAAAACTTCCGATTACATTGTTTCCATCTTAAAACAATACAATATTCCGTTTAAACAAGGCATGGTGAAAACAGGAATTGTTGCGTTGATTGAAGGTAAAAATCCATTATCAAAAACTATTGCTTTGCGCGCTGATATGGATGCACTGCCGATTACAGAATTAAATACCTGCGATTATAAATCAACAAACGAAGGAGTGATGCATGCCTGCGGACATGATGTACATAGTGCTTCATTGCTTGCTGCAGCAAAGATTTTAAACGAATTAAAGAATGAGTTTGAGGGTACGATAAAATTAATATTTCAACCGGGTGAAGAAAAATTACCCGGTGGTGCTTCTTTGATGATAAAGGAAGGCGTGCTCGAAAACCCTGCTCCGCAAGCAATATTGGCGCAACATGTTTTCCCAAATATGGAAACTGGTAAGGTCGGTTTCAGAAGCGGAATGTATATGGCAAGTACCGATGAACTTTATTTAACCATAAAAGGCATAGGCGGACATGCTGCAATGCCCGCCTATTATACCAATCCGCTATTGATTGCTTCCGAAATTCTGATGGAACTGAATAATATTTTTATGCTTCACCAACAGCAAGCACCTACCGTACTTGCTTTCGGAAAGATAATAGGGAACGGAGCTACCAATGTAATACCTGATGAGGTGAAAATGGAAGGTACCTTCCGGACGATGGATGAAAACTGGAGAAAAGAAGCACATATCAAAATGAAAAACGTTGCCGAAGAGATTGCTAAACGTGCCGGTGGAACCTGTGATTTCAGAATAGAACTTGGTTATCCTTTTCTGGTGAATGACGAACATATTACTTCAAAAGCACGTGCTGCAGCCATAGAATATCTTGGAAAAGAAAATGTGGAAGACTTGCCAATGCGCATGACTGCCGAAGATTTTGCATTTTATTCGCAACAAAT
>CAIRRW010000201.1 GCA_903881065.1 uncultured Bacteroidota bacterium | reverse complement strand
GAGGAGGAACACTGAAAATACTTGCTTTGGCAAGTTCGAACCCAAATTATATTTATGCCGGCGATTATTACAATTTATACCGTACTTCGGATGGAGGTACCACATGGATAAATATTACTGCCGGTTTGCCTGTTACCACTTCTGCAATTACTTATTTAGCGGTAAGCAATACCAATCCGTTAAATATCTGGATAACACTTTCGGGATACTCAGATGGCAATAAAGTATTTAATTCAACTGATGGCGGGTCGTCATGGACAAATATTTCGGGTACGTTAAGCAATGTGCCTGTTGATTGTATTGTATATTTAAATAATTCGAACGATGAAGTATTTATTGGAACTGATTTTGGTGTTTACTACCGAAATAGTTCTATGTCCGACTGGACAGCATATGATAACGGTTTGCCACATGTAATTGTTAATGAACTTGAAATACAATATGCCACTCACAAACTTAGAGCCGCTACCTATGGAAGAGGATTATGGGAAACCGAAATATCATTTGCAGGTGTCAGTGTTCCGGAAATAAATACCGACAATACGCTTGGTATTTATCCAAATCCAGCTAAAGGTATTTTTGAAATAAAAAGCAACAACAATAAAATCCAAAACATTAAAATAAGCAATGCCTTAGGTGAAAAGATAGTGGAGTCAGTAATTGATAATGAACAAACTACAGTAGATTTAACTGGCAATGCAAAAGGTATTTATTTTGTTCAGATAATTGATGAAAAGAAAAATATTACGAACAAAAAAGTAATAATTCAATAGTGTTATTTGAAGTTAGAAAGTATAACTTGTGGATGCTGCATATTCAAATATTCTTTATTAAATTCAATAGTTTATGATGTGTCAATTGCAGAAGCTGGCAAATTAATATTTTGTATTCCAATATAGAAATTCAAGACTTTGTCACAATAATGAGAAAATTAATAATACTTTCGCATTAATTTTAATTATCAAAAACAATGAAACAGGAATTTAAACAGACAAAACTTGCAGCAATCCTTTTTATAGTTGCCGGATTATTATTCGGTGCCAATGTATTTATGCAAATGTCGATGGAGGATAAGCATACAACTACAATTTATTTGTATGAATTTGACAGCGTTCTGTTTTTAGTTCTTGGAATTTTTAGCTTCAATAAGTCATACATCATAATTGAAGATGGAAATATAATGGTAAATCCAGGATTGTTTAATAAGAAAAAGACACCCTTGGCGGACATTGAAAGGATTGATTTTTCAGACAAAAAAAGAGTAGAAATTTTACTGAAAGATAAACCAATGATTTCAATAAAGTTGGGAATGCTGGAAAAAAAGAGCAAGGAAGAATTTGTAAATTATATGTTGGAAGTAAATAAAAAGCTTGCCAAGTAAATGTTAATTCTTTAAGTTCACTATATTTCATAAATAAATTTATAGTTTTTTGTAAAAAACTTTTTTGTAAAAATGTAATAGTCATAGGTACGTTGGATAACTATTTATTTCGATGGATTAAGAAGATTATTGAAATTATTTTCTGGCG
>CAIRRW010000200.1 GCA_903881065.1 uncultured Bacteroidota bacterium | reverse complement strand
CTCAAGGCGACAAAAAAGAGGCTAAAAAAGAAGAGCCTAAAAAAGAAGCTGCACCTGCAAAAAAAGATGATGCAAAAAAAGCAGATGCTAAAAAAACTGACGCTAAAAAAGCTGACGCTAAAAAAGAAGAAGCTAAACCAGCTGACAAAAAATAATAACATTTTAATGTTATTGTATCAAAAAAGGCCCTTTACGGGCTTTTTTTGTTGAGTAGCGTTTTACATTTCTTGTTAAACAAAAAAGAGGGATAATAATTATTATCCCTCTTTTTATTAGTATATAAACAGGTTTAACCTGTTATTTTCAGATTACTATAGCTTGGCTTTTATCTGTACCATTTCATACCCTTCTATAATATCACCTTGCTTGATATCATTGAATCCATTAATGTTCAATCCACATTCAAATCCTTTGTTTACTTCTTTAACATCATCTTTGAATCGTTTCAATGAACCAAGTTCCCCAGTATGAACAACAATTCCATCACGAATGATTCTAACTTTGGTGTTACGTGTAACTTTACCATCAAGCACCATACAACCTGCTATGTTTCCAACTTTAGTTATATTAAATACCTCACGTATTTCTATATTGCAAACAATTTTCTCCTCGAATTCTGGCGCCAACATACCTTCCATAGCAGCCTTAATTTCGTTGATGGCATCATAAATAATAGAGTAAAGGCGAATATCAATTTGTTCTGTTTCTGCTATTTTACGTGCACTTCCAGAAGGACGAACTTGGAAACCAACTATAATTGCATTTGATGCCGAAGCAAGCAACACGTCAGATTCACTTATTGCTCCTACTGATTTATGTATGATTTTTACAAGTACTTTTTCTGTAGAAAGTTTCTGTAATGAATCAGCAAGTGCTTCTACCGAACCATCTACGTCACCTTTCACAATTACATTTAACTCTTTGAAATCACCAATTGCTAATCGTCTTCCAATTTCATCAAGTGTAATATGTTTATGAGTACGGATACCCTGTTCACGTTGCAATTGCAAACGTTTAGCAGCTATCTCTCTTGCTTCTCGTTCGTCATCCATCACATGGAATTTATCACCTGCCTGAGGAGCACCGCTCAAACCAAGTAATTCCACTGGCATTGATGGGCCAGCTTCTTTAACAGCCGATCCTCTTTCATTGTGCATTGCTTTAACTTTTCCGCTGAAACACCCTGCCAACACAATATCTCCAACATGTAAAGTTCCTGCTTCTACCAATATTGTACTTACATAACCACGTCCTTTATCAAGCTCTGATTCAATTACGGTACCAGTTGCATTTTTATTTGGGTTAGCTTTTAAGTTAAGCATCTCCGCTTCCAATAAAACTTTTTCAAGTAAGGTTTCTATTCCTTGTCCTTTTTTAGCTGATATTTCTTGAGATTGGAACTTACCACCCCATTCTTCTACCAAGATATTTAATTGAGATAAAGCTTCACGTATCTTATCAGGATTTGCTCCTGGCTTGTCTATTTTATTTATTGCAATAACAATTGGCACTCCGGCAGCCTGGGCATGATTAATAGCTTCAATTGTTTGAGGCATCACACTGTCGTCAGCTGCCACAACAATAATAGCAATATCAGTAACCTGAGCACCACGAGCACGCATAGCCGTAAATGCTTCGTGACCAGGAGTATCAAGGAAAGTAATAGTCTTTCCATTTTCCAACTTCACATTATAAGCACCAATATGCTGAGTTATACCTCCTGCTTCACCAGCAATAACATTTGTTTTTCTGATATAATCCAGTAAAGAAGTTTTACCGTGGTCAACGTGTCCCATTACTGTTACAATTGGTGAACGGTCAACTAAATCTTCCGGTTTATCTTCTTCCTCTTTAATTGCTTCCTGAACTTCCACACTCACAAACTCCAGTTTGTAGCCAAACTCCTCGGCAACAATTGCAAGGGTTTCAGCATCCAATCGTTGATTAATGGAAACAAACATTCCAAGACTCATACAAGTTGAAATAATCTCGTTGACAGGTACGCTCATCATTTGAGCCAATTGATTAGCAGAAACAAATTCCGTAACCTTAATTGTTTTCTTTTCTGATTCTGTTATATCAGCTGCTTCCTGAATACGTTCACTTACAGCTTCACGTTTAGATTTACGATGTTTTGATGATTTCGATTTACCTGCACCACTTAATCTTGCAAGTGTTTCTTTTACTTGTTGTTGTATTTGATCCGGAGTTAATTCAACTTTCGGAGTGCGTTGAAATCTTCCTTTTTGTGTCTGTTGATTATTATTTGGATATTGTTTTCGTGGAGCATTATTAACAGGATTACCCGCTCCGGTACCTGTTGGTCTACCAACACCACTTCCTGTATTCCCGGCAGGTGTTGTGCCCGGTTTGTTTTTATTATCCCAATTGTCACCAAGTGTTCCCCCACCGAAACCTTTCTTAATCCGTTTTCTTTTCTTTTTATTATCAGCTGCTCCTGCACCACTTGAAGATGCTACTGGTTTTTTTCTTTCCTCCTTAACAGGTAATTCAATTTTACCCATTATTTTCGGACCTTCCAGTTTTTCTATCTTAGTTTCATAATGGTCAATTTTAGGAGGTTCAGGGGCAGTTTCTGTAACTTCAGGAATTTCAACTTCAGATTTTGTTTCAACGATTTCTTCAACAACTTCCTTCTTTTTTCCTTTTGCCTTTGTAGTAGGTTTCTCTTCTTTTTCAATCGTTTCTACTTTCGAAGGTTTAGAAGCTTTTGTAGTTTTTGATTTCTTCTCGTCGTCTTTTTCTTTCTT
>CAIRRW010000199.1 GCA_903881065.1 uncultured Bacteroidota bacterium | reverse complement strand
CAATACCTGAACCGATACCATATGTATATCCTTTATCTTCGCGTATATTCGACATTAATCGAGAACCAAAATATCCACCGAAAATAGTATTAAGAATTAATACTGACTGATAATCTGGATGTGTTTTATTGAACATTACTTTTCCTATACGTATAGCCGACTGCAATGCTTCTTCCTTATATATTATTTGTTCGCGTTCCTTGGTACTAGTAATTGCAATTGGATTATTTGTTAAGTTATTTATTGCCAACCAATCGTTACCACCAAAATGTTCATCTAGTAAAGTGTATACATCTTCATTCACTTTGCCTGCCAATATTATTTTACAGCTATTTGCCCGATAATAAGAAGAGTAAAATTGTCTTAATACATCACGATTGATAGCATTAAAATCTCTCTCCTTCACATTAATACCGTATGGATGTTTTTCACCGAAAAGTAATTCCACAAAACGTTTGCGGGCAACGTTAGCTACTTTTTGATTGTTTACATGAAACTTTTGTTTTTTATTTTGAAGATGGGTTTCCAATTCCTCCTGAGGAAATAAAGCATCTTTAATTACCTGTTCTATTACAGGAAGGGTTGATTTTAAATGTTTATTGAGTGTATATAAAACTACAGAAGCATGGTCTTGAGATACACCTGTTTCCAGAAAGGCTCCAAAATAATCAACCGCATCTGCTATTTGAGCTGCCGTCATTTTACTTGTACCTTCCTCCAGCATTGTGTTTACTGTAGCGGCCTGAAGCGGTAACTGCTGCTGATACATGCCCGCAGTAAACATAAATTCAATTCGTATTAATTCCTGAGTGCCTGCATTCACTGAATATACAGGTATTTTGTTTCGCAACTGACGTTCCGTTGCATGAATCATTTCTATCTTTTCGACCGTTTTAAAAGGTGGTGCAGTTTTTCTATCTAATGTCTCCATATTCTATTTTATGCAAAGATAGTTTTTTATACTTGAATTAAATGGCTAGTGAGCAGCAGCTTTTCTTCTGAAATAAAATACACCAATAATTCCAATAATGAATAATAATGAAGAAATAAGTTGCGCTTGTGTAAATCCGAAATCGCCTATATGATAGAGTGTATTTACCCTTATATGTTCAATTGTGAAACGTTCAATTCCATTAAGGATAAGATAAACGCAAAACAAAACTCCGGGAGTGGAGATTCGTTTGCGCAAATTCCAAAGCACAAAAAATAAAAACAGACACATTAAAGTTTCATAAAAAGGAGTAGGGAATACTGGAGGTGCCAGGTGATTACAATATCTTTCGCTCATACAATTGGCAATCGGCTCACCAATTGAATTTACATTGTGTGCATAATCATAACTCCAAACCCAATTTGGCGCCCAGCTGAGCCAGCCTGGCTTGGGTGCAATATTATTAATTCCCCAATCACCATCGCCTGCCACCTGACAGCCGATACGGCCTACAGCATAGGATAACATTAGCGACGGAGCTGCAGTGTCGATTAAATGAGTAACAGTAATTCCTTTTTTATTTCCATACCAGATACAGGCTATTGAAGCACAAATGAGTCCGCCATACATAGTTAGACCGCTAAATGAAACCAATGAACCAAAAGGGTCAGCCATAAAATCATCCCAATTCTCGAGGTTATGAAATATTTTTGCTCCCAATAATCCAGCGAAAGCAGCAATCAATGTCAGGTTTCCTACTTGTTGATATGGATGCAACGTTTCTTCTATCCATTTAGGTTCGGGCAATTTTGTTTTTTCTTTCTCACGGTGTTTCATATATGTTGAAATAGCAGCCAATGCAAGTCCGCCAATTAAATTCCCCTTGGTAGAAAGTAGGAACCCCTGCGTATTTTCGGTGAAGGCAGTAAAATTAAAAGCAACATACAGTAATTTATATCCTAGTAAAAAACCAAGAATGCCCGATGTAATAAGTTCGTCAAGGGTTGCTTTTTCACCAACACGAATCTTTTCGGTAGTTGTACTTAGCAAACCAAGTTGTTCTTTACGCTTTAATTCTTTCGTCCAGAAATAAGCACCAATAAGGAAAGCGAGAGCTACGAAAAATCCAAAACTCTGAATCATTTTCAGGAAAGGGATATTCAAACCGAATAAATCTTTGATAGCGTAATAGATAGATGGATACATTTAATTAGGATAACGAATGGTTACTAATTTACAAAACTCTTTTTTAAATAAAGTCGCGAAGGTATAAAAAACAAATAGTTGTTTTATTTAAATGTGTTGTATCTTCTTTTCACCTTTTTAAGAAAAGCATGTTTGTAGCTTAATTAATTTGGAAATTGGTTTACGAATGAAACGCTGACGAACTTGATGATGAGGATTCAAAAGGATTTTTTATTTAGATTAAAGATATTGCAAGAAGGCCGCGATAATATAACGTCTTCTATTAATTAAGCAGGCACTTGCGACTTTGTCTTATTAATATACTTAAAGAAAATCTTTTCCTCAATCAAAATTTAACTTTACTTTTGCGCCATCAATTATTTATTAAATTTTAAATGGACGAAGGCCCTGCGAGAAATAAAACAATAAAACCACAGTAAAGAAGGTGCCTTTCTGATTTCAATTAGTAGTTGCTTCCTTCTTCACTCAAAAAGCGAAAGAAGGAGATAATGAACTCACAGATTACTATTTATTTAAGCCAACTGATAGGCATCCGATGTGTGGATGCAGAAGGTAAATACATGGGCATATTAAAGGATTTGATTATTGAAAATCATATTTCTTCTCCAGCCGACTCAGAGCATGTAAGACCAAAAGTAATCTCTCTTCAGATTAAAAAAAAGAATCAGATTCATTATTTCAACTCACAATATTTTGAGGTAAAACGTAACAAGTCTACTTTTAAAATCACTTTTAGTAAGGCCGAACATTCACCAGCTGATCTGGTACATAATTCATTGTATTTAGTAAAAAATGTTTTAGATAAACAGATAGTTGATATTAACGGCAGAAAACTTGTTCGGGTAAATGATGTGCGGCTGGTTTATATTTCTTCAGGGATATATACCGTAGCGGTAGATGTAGGCGTTGAAGGTTTATTGAGAAGGTTAGGTGTTTCTAAGCAAATTAACTCGTTGCTGCATCCTTTTAAGGGTTCTATTCCTTCTAAATTCTTTTTATGGGACGATATAGCTGCTGTAGATTATGGCCATTCGGGAATAAAACTTTCTAAAACTATTGCCAAACTGGAATCTCTGCACCCTTCGGATGTAGCTGATATTATTGAAGATTTCGGGAAGGAGGAAGGTTCGCGTATGTTCGAAGCACTTAATGATGAGCATGCCGCAGATGTATTGGAAGAGTTGGAACCACATGCACAGGTACATATCATCGAAAGTCTTTCGGTAGAAAAAGCTGCTGATGTGCTCGAAAAAATGCCTGCTGATGAAGCTGCTGATTTACTAGAAGAACTGGAAGAAGATAAGGCCGAACAGATATTAAAGGAGATGGATAAGGAGTCGTCGTCCGAAGTGCGCGAACTGCTTGAGTATCCGAGTCATTCGGTAGGCAGCATTATGAGCACAGATTTTATAGTGTTTAAAGAAGAAACAACAGTGAATGAAGTGCTGCACTTTTTAAGAGAACATAAACCGGAAGCAAATACCATATATGCGCTGTTTGTGGTTGATTCGTCAGATAAATTTCTGTCCTCTGTTTCTCTTAGAGATATTGTAATTTCAGAGCCTGCTATGTTATTGAAGGAAATAATGAAAAAAAATCCGGTAACAGTTTTCGATGATGATAATATAGATGAACTTGGCGAACTGGTTTCAAAATACAATCTGCTTGCTGTACCAGTTATAAATAAACAAAAACAGTTGGAAGGTATGGTTGTAATTGATGATATAGTTGAAGATTTATTGAATAAAGGAAAAACAAAATAATTTAACTTCACCCATAACGTATGGCACTTGTAAAATTCAGAAGGAAAAGACTGCTTGCACAAATAGCGATGTTTGCTGCTATACTTGGCCCCGGTATTATTACAGGAAGTGTGGACAATGATGCAGGAGGTATAACCACCTATTCTGTTGCCGGTGCTTTATATGGCTATAAGCTTATATGGACACTTATTCCTTCCTTTATTGTGTTGATAATAATACAGGAGATGAATGCCCGGATGGGGATTGTTACTGGCAAAGGGTTGGCTGACTTAATACGGGAGAATGCAGGTGTAAAAATTACCTTCTTTATTTTCGTGGGTTTATTAATTGCCGATATAGGCAATACTACTACTGAATTTGCAGGTGTTGCAGGCAGTATGGAAGTGTTTGGCATAAGTAAATACATTGCTGTACCTATTGTAGCATTTGGTATATGGATACTAGTGGTGAAGGGAAGTTATCAGAGTGCCGAAAAAATATTCCTTGTTTTTAGTGTCTGTCTTCTCACCTATATTATTTCCGCATTAATGGGTAAGCCTCACTGGCCTGAAATTGGGGATTCAATAATTCACCCTAAGTTGGATATGAATTCGCAGAGCATAGCGTTAGTAATTGGCTTGGTAGGTACTACCATAGCGCCATGGATGCAGTTTTATATGCAATCGTCCGTTATTGAAAAAGGATTAAAGATGAAGAACTATAAATACGTTCTTCTTGATATATTTATTGGCTGTATAGCGACAGTGGTCGTAGCATTTTTTATTATTGTAGCTTGTGCGTCCACTCTGCACGAAAAAGGAATAGTGATACAGGAAGCCAAAGATGCAGCAATGGCATTAAAACCGCTCGCAGGGGCATTGGCTGGCGCTGTGTATGCGTTCGGGTTATTTATTGCATCTATATTTTCTGCTACCATATTGCCTTTAGCTACTGCCTTTTATGTATGCGAAGCATTTGGGTTTGAAGCAGGAATAGATAAGAAGTGGAAAGAAGCCAAGGAGTTTTATTATTTATATACTGCCATTATTGTTATTTCCGCATTAATCATTCTTATTCCCAATGCACCATTAATAGCTATTAGTTTATGGTCGCAGGTGCTTAATGGAATGTTGCTTCCTGTTGTTTTAGTATGCATGATTTTGCTTATAAATAACAAACGAATAATGGGCAAACATGTAAATAAGCCGGTAAATAATATTATTGGCTGGAGTGCTGTCGTAATATTGGTTGCCCTTTCAGCAGTATTATTATTTATGCCATTAATTAGTTAATTTTTCCTTTTCTTAACTTTTGTATTTTTCAGGAAGAATCCAACGCACCGATATGTGCCTAACTTATGTTTTAAAGTACGTCAGATAATATATGTTTGCAGTCCTCTGAATATTTTAATTATCAAGATTAGGCATTATTACATTTCCATCCTGAATCATAAATGGGAAACGATAATCGTCAATATTATTTGCTACCCAAGTGTCACGCACTTTCCATTCCCTGAATTTATCATTACTGATAATAATGCATCTGTTTTCTTTCACAAAACTTAAAAGGAAAATATCAGCAGGTTTTTCTGCAGGCGTGTATTGAAACTTGCAAATCTTTTCTACTTCAGGCAATAAATTTAAATCCATAAATTTATGTTTAAGTCCTGCATCGGTAAACACGGTAATATCAGTAAATCCTTTCTCCAATAAAAAGGTAACCATTATAATTATGTTACTAATATACGGTTGTCGGCCAGAAGCACCTGATATGCCATACGCTACATTGCCGCCATCAAGTATTACGCTGCGTTCCTGAATCTTTTTGCTTTGAAAAAACTGTCCGTCAGCATCATAATGTCCGTATTTGGTTATATCTTCGTTTGTAGAAATAAACTGAATTAGGTCGTTAATAGAATTGATAGCAACTGTAAACCATGTGGGTAATTCGCCTGAACTTTTGAAGTACGTTTTTTTCTCTTCGTTTAGTAATTCAAAAAGATTATTTATGGATGTTTTTTTGCCTGCTGCTACTTTACTTATCAAAACACAAACTAATTTCTGGTCGGAGGAAATGTTAGCAATTGTTACCAGTTCGAGGTTGGCACATAAAGTCATTTCAGCATAATCTTCAATTCCTTTTTCTTTGCATGTATAATAATCTGCACCATTAACAAAACCTTTCGTAATACCATCAATATAATCATCGTGTAATATATATCTTTTGGTTACTGAATCGCGGTATTCTAGCGGGCTAAGAAAACCATTTTTCAGTGCATACGTAAATTCTACAATGCTGTCAAACTTTTTATCTTTCACCCATTCCCGCATCTCGAAAGCATTTGTTATTTCAGCTAATTGAATACTGTCATGATTTTCTTTTCGGGTGGAATCAAATTGAGAAAAAGCGGTGATATAACCTGCTTTTTTTATTTCGTCATACACTTTGGCATCCGTTATGCCGGTTTCCGTACTCATTTTATATTCATCATATCTTTGAAACCCGAGCCGCATTGCTTCGTTATAATTTGTCGAATCAGGAAAACCATTGGTGTCGGCATATTTAAATTCTTCTAACGACAGGTAACCTTCCATAGGATGCTGCATCAATCCTCCTTTATTAGAAAACGCAAACTTGGCGGCAGTGTCTTTTGTTTCCGGCATAAGAAAAATACTTTTTATTGAATTTTTCTCGGCATATCTAACCAGCTCTTTTAAGGTGTCGAATTCAATTGTAAAATCAGATTGAAATGATTTTACATTGAAATACTCATACTGTTTTGGTAATATTTTCATGGCTTTAAATTCAATTATTTATGGGGCATTTTATTTTCAGTTTTCTATTAAAGCTGTTTCTTCAGCTATTTCAATATGATTTAGTTCGGCACCTTCCAGTATTATACAACTGTTGTTTTTCAGCAATTCGTAATCCGGAAATTGTTTGATTACGGCATAGGTTTCGTCAGTAATGGTTTTAGTGTGATATAAAAATTCCCAATAAATATCAATGCTGCATATGTTTAAACTTACTTCATACTCTACCGAGCTTCTTGTTACTGATTTAAATAAGTTAAGTCGCAGGTCTTTATCCATCTCCTGTTGCAGCAAATCGGCCTGCGGTTTTATATCATTTATAAATGTAGTATTAAACAAGGCGAAGTTTTCGGGCAGAAAAGGAATGGTTTTTAAATCGGTACACCACTTAGCCATATTGTTTCGGAATACCAAATTGGTACTTAACAAATGCTCCCTCACCAGTTCTATTTCATCGCCACTTAGAAATATTAAACTTGGCAGCACAAAAATATTATATGCCCTTATTAGCTTTGTAGTATTATTTATAGCAGTTCCAAATTCTCCTACTTCAATATTCTTTTCATCAATATATTTTCTGAACTCGCCACTAACCAAAAAAATATCATCTCCTGTTTTCAACTCAAACCTATCCAGAATTATTTCACTCATTAAATAATACGATTCATTTTCCTTGGTTTCAGGAGTTAAACTATTGGAAGCATTAATTATAAGTCCGTTTTTAATAAATTTGTTTAGCTGTGGCAATCCCGCTTTCATAAATAAATCTCTATATGCATCCATACTATTTTTATAATGCTCACAAATTACCCCTTCCTGCATTTTTATTAATTTCAATTCCGGTCCCGATTTAAATTTTTTGTTTTTAAAAAGTTTATATGAAATTTTAGCATTCGTATAATAATTTATTTCCTCCGTCGAATTCTCCTTACGAGAATTTGCATTCAGTAATAAAAAATCAATTTTTTGTTTTATGGTGGTATCTCTGTTTAAATAATCATCAATCGTTATGGCATTATGTAAATCACCAGCCGAATAGGTTGAATCACTTACTAATAATCCAAATCGTAAAATTAATCCATCCGCTTTATTAACTATTATAGATGAATTAACATTAATGTTTACTGCATTCATTTTAAGGATTATTTATTTTTAATTTAAGTAAATGTACCTAAATAGATGAAGCAAGGTGGAAATATAAATTATTATTACCTTTTTAAAAACAAATTACGTGGTCAGCTTTGTTCGTTGATCGCTAATATAAAGTACTAAATAAGGTAATAAGTATTTAT
>CAIRRW010000198.1 GCA_903881065.1 uncultured Bacteroidota bacterium | reverse complement strand
GAAATTTGCCTCTTCTATTTCACAGCTATAAACTTCTGCTTTCGATTTTTTTGTCAAATCGTTCAGATAATTAAGCAGTTTAAATTTCTCTGATGCTCCAAGAACTAGATCCACACCTTCTATATTGGCTATCTCCTCTGGTTTTAATTGTGCGTAGCAACCAATGATAACGATATAAGCATCAGGTGAAACGGCTAAAGCAGACTTTACTATAAGCTTACACTCCTTATCGGCATTGGAAGTTACCGAGCAAGTATTGATAACATATACATCAGCTGGCTTTTTAAAATCTACCTTTTGATATCCCTGCTCTTCAAACAAACGCGCTATAGTGCTTGTTTCAGAAAAATTAAGTTTGCAACCTAACGTATGGAAAGCTACTTTTTTCATTTGGGAGGGCGAATTTACAAAATACTTACTTACCCTCCCTTCCTTATTTTCTTTGACATTGATTAATTAAGGAATTAGTAATTGTTTACTAAATAACCGAATCGATAAAAAAGATTAATCTATTAAATAATGTATATTTGTGTAATAAATAATTAAAACTACAAAATGAAAAAAGCTACATTAATATGTGCGGGTCTGTTTGTTACAGGCTTTTCTTACGCACAGCAAAAATTACCTACTAGTGGACCTGGTGTAATTGACGGATCAACAGTGGTTGTAACAGCAACTTCCTTTAAAATAACTCAATCAATTAATATGCTTTACAGTAAAGATAAAGTAAGTAAAATTGACTTTGAAAAAATAAAGGAAATGCCTGACAGAGAATTCAGGAAACCACAAACTTTTAAATATAGCGTTAATGATGGACCTCAGTACGGAAATGAGCCAACTTCAATTCAGAATGAAATGGGAACAAGGCAACCAATGGCAGGTGTTATTAAACACTGGCCAGGGCAAAACGGAGGCTACGACCCACAAGACCCAACTGGTGCAGTAGGTTTAACAAAATATGTACAAGCTGTAAATGCCTCTCCTTTTGCCGTATATACTAAAACAGGAACAGGTACTGCAACGTATACCGGTGATATTGGAACGGTGACCGGAGCAGGTCAGAACGGTGACCCAATTGTATTATACGATAAGTTTGCTGATCGTTGGCTTATTGGTAATTTAAATAATGGTAATGGATTTGCAATGGCTGTATCAGCTACCAACGACCCAGCAGGTGCTTGGTATGCATATCAATTTACTGCACCCCAAATGCCTGATTATTTAAAATTTTCTGTTTGGGAAAACGGATACTATATGACTTCGAACAATGGTTCTGGAACAGTTTATTGTTTTGAGAGAGCAGCAATGCTTACAGGTAATTCTGCTGCAAGAGCAATTTATAAAACATTTACAGAGCCTACCAATGCAGGGTTTGGCTTTTGGCTGCCATTACCTGCTGATGCTGATGGAGTAATTCCTCCATCAGGTACAAGAATTCCTTTATTTGCCTATACTGACAACGGATGGGGTGGTGGAGACATAGATGGTGTTAAGGTTTGGTCAATGGGTGTTACTTGGGGAACCACACCTGCTGCAAATATTACATTAGATGCAACATTGGCAACTGCAGCTTTCGATGCATCATATGACTCGAATTGGAATGACATTACACAACCAGGAACACAGAAAATGGACGGCCTTGGTGGAGTATGTATGTATAGAGCACAATGGAATAATTTTATTGGCACTAACCGGGTTGTACTAAATTGGGCAGTAAAATTAAGTACTACGCAAAGAAGTATTAAATGGATTGAACTTCGCCAAAATCAGACTTCTGGTGCATGGTCATTATATCAGGAAGGAATTTATGCACCCGATGCTAATAATCGCTGGTGCGGAAGTATTGCAATGGATTGTAATGGGGATATTGCATTATGTTATGCAAAAACGTCAAGTTCATTGCCTATTTCTCTAGCTTATACTGGTAGAGTTCCGTCTGATCCACTAGGAACAATGTCCTTAACTGAGACTACTGTGTTTCCAGGAACTGGTTCAATTACATCAAGTAACCGATTTGGAGATTATTCACATACATCAATAGATCCTGCTGATGGAAATACTTTTTGGCATACAGGTATGTACAGCAGCGGAGGTTCTGCAACTGGAATTTATTCTTTTCAAATTGCTGCGTGTTCTTCATCTTCTGGAGTTAATAACCAAGACCCAATTGAACCAGAGCTTGTAGTTTATCAATCAGGAGATGTTATTAATATTAAAACTTCAGGATTGCCAATGGATGATAAATATTTTGTACAGTTATATGATATATCCGGAAAGAAATTATCTGAAAACAAGCTCAATTCTGTATCAAAAGGATTTGAAACTTCGATTGATGCAAATGGATTGAGTTCAGGAATTTACATTGTTAGAATTGGCACACCTGATTTTCAAAAAGTAGTTAAAGTTCCTATAAAGTAATGGAATAATAAATATTTGTGATCCTGACTCCTGTAAAATCATTCCAAATGAAAAGATTTCACAGGAGTTTTTTAATTAATATATAAAGGCACATGGAAGAAAACAATAAAGTATCATTTGAAAAAACATTATCATTTCGTTGGACTGATTTAGACCCTAATTTTCATCTTCGTCATAGCGTATATTACGATTTCGGAACGCAACAACGCATTGAGATTTTAGAGCAACTTGGCTTAACAATGAAACTTATGCATGAACAAAACTTTGGACCGATAATTTTCCGCGAAGAATGTATATTTAAAAGGGAAATCCGATTTGGAGATATAATAAAAATAAGAGCAAAGATAATTAAACTGAAACCTGATGCCTCCCGTTGGACTTTTCAACATGAGTTTATAAATTCTAATAATAAGGTTTGTGCAGTAATAACTTTGGAAGGTGCCTGGTTCGATACCAATCTAAGAAAAATTGCAGTACCTACTCCTGCAATTGCTATTGAAGTAT
>CAIRRW010000197.1 GCA_903881065.1 uncultured Bacteroidota bacterium | reverse complement strand
CGATACGAAGTGAGGAATCTAAATGTAATACTGTTTAAAATATTTTTGGTTTACGATTGATATAATTGTCAATCCAAAAAATTGATTCTATTAATATTTCACGGAATGACACTTATTTTAAAGCATATAAGAAGGGGGAAGAAAAATAGCAAAGCCATTTTTCTTCCCCCTTCCAAAACACAAACTAAACCTGTAATTCCGAATGTAATGAGGAATCTAAATCAGATGTATTATTTATTACTATAACAGGTCAATTTTATAACCTACACCTCTTATTGTTTTTAAGAATCTATCTCCTAATTTTTCTCTTATTTTACGAATATGTACATCTATTGTTCTGTTTTCCTTCATCATTTTATAACCCCACAACAGTTCGGCTAATTCGTTGCGAGTAAATACTCGCTGTGGCGAAGCAGCAAGCAGAGCAAGCAATTCGAACTCCAAACGCGGAAATTTTATTTTGTCGCCATCGGCATATACCATATAACTTTCTCTATCAATAAATAATCCTTCCGTAGGAATGGTATCATTAAGAGTAGTAGAAACAGTATGGCGTGCAAGCAATGCTTTTATCCTGCGGGCAAGCACACGCGGCCGCATCGGCTTTATTACATAATCATCGGCTCCTGCTTCAAAAGCAGCCACTTGTGAGTATTCTTCGGAAGCATGTGTATGGAAAATAAATTGTGTACTGCTTAGTTCAGGTAGTTGTTTTATCTCTTTACACACTTCTATGCCATCCAGTTTCGGCATCAGTACTTCGGTAATTACTAAATGCGGTAGTTCTTCTTTAGCCAATTGTATAGCCCTTATAGTATCATCAGCGGTAAGCACAATATATCCTTCGGATCTTAAACTGGCCGCCACGGTTGATAATACCTGATGGTCGGTATCAATAATTAATATTTTAAATATTATTTTTATCATTAATTTCTACTGTTGGTACAAAGGAAATAACGCGTAAAACTATCAATGCAATATTGTGTATACATTAACCTAATATTAAGTTTACTTTAGCAATAGTAAGTTGATAAATTAAAATGTGATGGTGAAGGAATGCATGTAGAAGATTATTTTTTATAACACAATTTCACTATTTTTGATTTGTAAAACGCAAAATTGATTATAACCAATAAAACTTATCGATAATTTACATACTCTCGCTTTCCTTTATTTACAAGCATTACAGCACGCGTTAACAGAGTTTAACAAATCAAAAACAGACTTTGGCACGCGCGTTGCCTAACGGTATGTATTAACAATCTAAAAAAATAAAAATGAAAAAAGTAAGTTTATTAGTTGCATGTGTAGGATTAATTTCTGCAGCAACATTTGCAAGTGTTAACAAAACAACTACTACTCCAAAAGTGGTAGCACAAAAACAAGAAACACCTAAAAAGCAAGAGGCAGCAAAACAACAAGAACCTGCTAAAGCAACGAAAGCAGAACCTGCAAAACAAGAGCCAGCAAAAGCTTCAGCTGCACCTACAAATGATGCTTCGAAAGGAAAAACAGAAGAAGCTAAAACAGGTAACACTAACAAAAGTGAGCCTAAAAAATCAAGCGGTTCTGTGAAATCACATCCGGTAAAAAAACTGAATGCAACAGACCAGCCAAAAGCTGAACCAAAAAAAGAAACTAAATAAGTTTGTTTTGTTTGTAAATAAAAAGCCCTTGCTTCTTACTGAAGCAGGGCTTTTTTATTTTTTATGTTTTGTAAAGTGATTAAATTTTAGTCCTCTGTTACACTTAAAATTAATTTTCTCATTTTGTATTTTACAGAGATTCCTCACTACGTTCGGAATGACAAGCGTTTTG
>CAIRRW010000196.1 GCA_903881065.1 uncultured Bacteroidota bacterium | reverse complement strand
CAACAAAAGGTAAAAATTACTTATTGACATTAAAAAAAGGAACTAAGAAATATGAGTTGATTGTTTACCCTGTGTTTGAAGGCAAAAACTATGAAGCGGCAATTAAAGACTATCAGGATAAATATGCTAAATATAATGTAGCACTTGATAAACGGAAGGCTGATGAAAAGAGAATTGAAGAAGAATATCAGGCAAAATTAGTGGCCCTGAAAAAACAACAGGATGAGCTGGAACGCAAGTGGAAGGAAGAACAGAACAACCAGTTTAAACAAATGGATACGCAGGAAAAAGTAAAACGGATGTTTGCGATAAATAGTTTCGGTGTATATAATAGTGATTGCGGAAAAAGCTATCCTCAAGGCGTGCTGTGCACAGCCAATCTAACAAAGGATAAGAATTTGAAATTAATGTGTTATGATATATATTTAGTGGACAAAGCAAGGAATAGTTTGTTTACTTATTACAAAAACCCTATTGCTCAGTTTTCATTCAATCCTCAATCAACTAATATTCTTTGGGCTGTTGAAGATGGTGTTTTATATTGGTTAAAACCAGAGCAATTCACAGACATTAAAGGCAATGCGGGAATGAGTAATATTAAAATGAATCGTGTTGACAAAAAGTTTTCTACGGTAGAAGAAGTGAAAGCCTGTTTGAATTTTTAATATGATTAGGAATACATTTATTCTTTACATATTGTTATTTCTCGCTCCATTTCATTCATCTTTATTGGCACAAACAGATACTCTAAATAATCATCAGACAATAAAAGTGTCGAAACCTAAAGATTCTACTTATATAAAAGCATACAGCAATTTTTATGTCTATTATAATAATCCTCTTGGAGATTTATCCTACAAAGATTTTGCTCTGAAGGATCAACAAACTTATCATCAGGAAAGAGTTAGTGCACGAGTAAAAATTATTGATGCGAAACCTAAAAATGACACTTCATTACATTTTAATTATGCGTCTTACTTCCGTAATAATCATTTTACAAAGGATATTAAAATGCGTCCCGAGGAAACAGATACTGTTAGGTTACTATTTTATATAGACAATAAAGGCATAGTAGAATTCAATGATTTAAATAAAATAAAAGAATATAATGGTATTCCTTATGTATTTAACAAAAGCCCTTTTAAAGAATTTAAAGAAGATAACTGTCATTTAAAAACTCAGAATGCTTTAAATGAATTAATAAAAGAGTGCTGGCAACCTGCTACAATCTATACGCTTAAAACACATCCTTCTAAAAGAAGGAATAAATATAAAAAGGCAAACGGGTTCTCCGAAGGTTTATTAACAATAATATATTCATCATCACCTATTGAAGACTGAATACTGTGTTGTTTTTTCAACTTCAGGAAGCCTCAACAGGCTATAAACAGGGTAAAAATGAACGTAGTTATTAACAAAAAGCCGACTTATCAACAAATTCAGAAGATTTTTAATAAAAAACTTGCATTTTATATGGGCTCTATTGTAATTTCGCTCTCATAATTAATAACAGTATTAACTAAAATCAAAAAACAAAATGAACAAAGCAGAATTAATTGATGCAATCGCAGCAGAGTCAAAATTAACAAAAGCAGACTCTTCAAGAGCTCTTGACGCTTTTGTAAATGCTACAACT
>CAIRRW010000195.1 GCA_903881065.1 uncultured Bacteroidota bacterium | reverse complement strand
TTACAATTCAATTACTAAAATCGAATGATATTGTAAACGATAAAGTTGGGAATGGGATGTATTTACTGAAATTAAAAGTTGAAATTATTTTTCAAACATGCAAAGTTATTGTTGCAAGATTAAGTGATTGCCTTCCCATAATTATCTCCTTGCTGGCATATTAGCCCTTATATGAGCAGGCGCTTAGTAAGGTATTATAAATGGTACGCTCATTATTTTTGAATAATTAAAATTTACTTTTAAGTTTCAAATACACGTTTTTTACTTTTTTTATAATCGTTAACTCACGTTTTTTACTTTCAATTTCGCCTATCAAAAAACCATACGGCTTTAAATATTCGATATGATCGCATACTGTTTTAATCATTGCAGTAATAGGTATGGCAAGAAAAATGCCGGGAATACCCCAAAGCAGTTCGCCAAGTACAAGTGCTATTATTGTAAATAAAGGATTTATCTTTACCTGATGACCTATAACGAGCGGCTCAAGCACCCAGCCTTCTATAAATTGAATAACTCCGTATGTGGCAACAATGCCTGCCAATATGGGCAAACCGGCTCCCTGAATAGCCGCAACCAATACAGTAAGTGTTGTACCTATTATGTTTCCTACAAACGGTATGATGTGTAGTATACCACAAAGCATTGCAAAAAATATAGCATGCTTTATCCCCAGCATTGAAAATGCAATACCATACAATATCCATAAACAAAAAATTACTTTAGAAAGTCCAAGCAGATATTGTTGCGAAACTTGAGTTACACTATTAATTATGGTAATCATTTTTACTCTTTCTGATTCTATGGTAAGTTTAAGAATGAAATGCCGAAGATGAACACGATAATATAAAAGAAGGAAAACATAAGCTAAAATTAAAATAAAGTTCGTGAAAATATATGAAAACGAGCCCCCTACCTTCTGCATAATCCCACCAATTGATGGCTGTTCATCTTTTAATATTTCTGATTGCTTTTCAATTGAAATTCCTAAATGATTAAAAATATATTCTTGCACCCCGTTAGCTGTTTCAATTGTTTTTTGTTTCATCAAGGCATAGTTTTTATTTAAATCGGCAATTTCCCAACCAAGAAGACTAATAATAATGATTATAACAAGTAGTAGTAATAATAGGCAAGTTAATGCTGCTATTCCTTTGTAAATTTTTCTTTTTTCCAACCATTTACAAAGCGGTAAAAATAGCGTTGCTAAAATGCCGCCAATAGCTAAAGGCATAATAAAGTCTTTCCCAAAATATAACAATACGAGAACGAGGAGAAGAATGAAAAGTTTTTTTGTAGCCGAACCAATAATAGTTGTCATAAAATTACAATTCAAGTATTAATTTTCGAACGGCATCATTAGCGTGTTTTGTCCATTCTGGCGTATCTATTTTTGACTGGTGCCTATTATCAAATGGAGTACTTGCCACTACTGTTAAGTTGAAACGTTTTCTTAATTCCTCTTTTTACTATCAATTTCTTCTTGTTTTTCCCTGTCAGCCCTTCTTATTTCTTCCTTTTTCTTCTGTACTTCATTAGAAGCACGTTTCTTTTTTTCCG
>CAIRRW010000194.1 GCA_903881065.1 uncultured Bacteroidota bacterium | reverse complement strand
TATCAAAAACAGAATTGCTTCGTGTGTTTGGTTTGGCTCTCGGCTTTACAGGTGCCGTAGGATTAATGACCGTTGGGAAAGATGTTGATATTACAAAAAATCTGTTTTATGGTTCATATATTGTTTTGGCAACCCTATCATATGGTTTAAGTGTAAATATAATCAAAAGCAGACTTGGCCATGTAAACTCAATTACTGCAACTGTTTGGGCAATGATGTTTATCGGGCCGATGGCAGGAATATATGTTTTCGGGTTTACAGATTTTACAACAAGGCTTGCAAGTAATCCAATCGCTTGGCAAAGTTTGGGATACATAAGTATTTTAGCAATTTTTGGCACTTCCATCTCCGTTATCCTTTTTAATATTTTAATTAAGAATACCAATGTGCTTTTTGCATCTTCAGTAACCTACCTTATACCAATAGTTGCAATAGGTTGGGGGGCAATTGACGGCGATAAAATCGTCCTGCTTCATTTTATCTGGATAGGATTGATATTATTTGGCGTTTACCTCGTAAACAAGAAAAAAGCAACGAAAGTATTGTCAGAATAAAAATATTTATTACTTTCGTGCCCCCAAGTAAAAATCCTGGGGAGAATTAAACAATTAAAAACCTAATAAAATGTACGCAATCGTAGAAATAGCCGGGCAACAATTTAAGGTAGAACGAGGCAATAAAGTCTATGTTCACCGCCTAGAAGCTAGCGAAGGGTCGAAAGTTGAATTCAACAAAGTATTGTTGATAGATGCTGACGGAAAAGTTCAAGTGGGAACTCCTTCAATTGACGGTGCAAAAGTAGCTGCAACGGTACTTTCGCACGTTAAAGGTGACAAAGTCATCGTATTTAAAAAGAAACGCAGAAAAGGTTACCAAAAGTCAAATGGTCATCGTCAGCAATTCTCTCAAATCCTTATTCAAGGGATTTTAGGAAAAGGCGAAACATTGAAAGAGGAAGTAACTGTTGCTAAAAAAGCAGCTCCTAAAGCTAAAAAAGCGGCAGTAGCAGTTGAAGAAGTAGAAGCAGCAGCGCCAAAGAAAGCGGCTCCTAAAAAAGCAGCACCTAAAAAGGCAGCAGCACCAAAGAAAGCAGCTCCTAAAAAAGCAGCAAAAAAATCAGAAGAATAATTAAATTGATTTAAACAATTTATAGTTCAGTAAATAACAAAATAAAATAAAATAAAATGGCACATAAAAAAGGAGCTGGTAGTAGTGATAATGGTCGCGAATCGCATAGTAAACGTTTAGGCGTTAAAATATTTGGTGGTCAGTTAGCTATTTCAGGTAATATAATTGTACGTCAGAGAGGTACAAAACACAGACCTGGAGCAAATGTTGGAATTGGAAAAGACCATACTTTGTTCGCTTTAGTGGATGGCACAGTGGAATTCAGAAAGAAACGCGATGATAAATCGTATGTTTCAATTGTTCCATTTCCTGCTGAAGCATAAGGTTTTTCAAACACTTTTATTAAAAATCTCCTAAGCTTCAATAGAAGTTTGGGAGATTTTTTATTTTTTAAACTCTACAAAATTCAATACATAATTTATGTTACAACTATCATATATCCGCGAAAATAAAGACGAAGCGATTGCGCGTCTTGCAATTAAAAATTTTGATGCAAAACCGATTCTTGAGCAGGTTCTTGAATTGGATAACGACCGAAGACGCACTCAAAATGAGTTGGACTCATTATTGAATGAGGCAAATATGATTGCTAAACAAGTTGGTGATTTGTACAAGCAAGGCAAAAAGACGGAAGCGGATGATTTGAAAAATAAGAGTGCTGCTGTAAAAGAAAGTTCGAGTAAACTTGCTGAGCAGCTGAAATCAATAGAAGAGGAACAACAGAAATTATTGGTGACTGTGCCGAATACTCCCAACTTAACGGTGCCAAAGGGAAAAACACCTGCTGAAAATGAAAACGTACATCAGGAAGGTGAAATACCAAAATTATATGATGGTGCAAAACCGCATTGGGACTTGACTGCACAATATGATTTGATTGACTTTGAATTAGGAAACAAATTAACAGGTGCAGGATTCCCCGTATATAAAGGGAAAGGAGCGCGTCTGCAACGAGCGTTAATTAATTTCTTCCTCGATAGAGCAACAGCAGCAGGTTATCTGGAGATTCAACCACCGATATTGGTAAATGAAGCTTCTGGATATGCTACCGGGCAATTGCCAGATAAGGAAGGGCAGATGTATCATGCGACAGTTGATAATTTATATTTGATACCTACTGCGGAAGTGCCTATTACCAATATATACAGAGATGT
>CAIRRW010000193.1 GCA_903881065.1 uncultured Bacteroidota bacterium | reverse complement strand
TTTCAAGTATCGGTAGAATATCTTCTGTTATTTCTGCAGCACCTACATATCTCTTTATAGTTCCATCCATTTCGAGATAACAAGTTTTAGCATGTGCCGAATCTATTGTTGGTAAACGGTACCTTGGCTTTTGGGCAGATACGTTAGATGTCATAAAAAAGACAGAAATTAAAACTAAAAGTATTGAAATTGAGTGCTTCATATTAATTGTCTTTTATTATTTCTACAAATCTATACTTTAAAATATGCCAACAAATGTAGTTAAATATTAAATATAAACAGTTATATTAACAAATAGTGTCGTTAAAATACATTCAATATAATTAAAATTGTAAAAACGCCAGGCATTATTCTTCCTTTTTAATATGCTTAATCGGATGTCTTATTTTTATTTTCTCTAATTCTTTCGATTTAATGAAAAAGAAATAGAGCAAATACACCGAACACAGATGAGCGTGGCAGAAGTATTCGGGCTGGCGCGTCTTTCTAAATTTTGTATTGTGGTTAAATAAATTGGTTGATAGTAACGGGACACCTCTTAATAATAGTCGCGAGGGAAATTGATACGCGACTGCAGGGTAAAGACAAAAGAATAGCCGAAAACCCAAAAACAACTAAAAGCCGCCGAACTTCAATGCAAGGTATCTGCATTGTAGTTCGGAATAGCTGCTTTGTAGTTTGGAGTATCTGCTCTATAGTTCGGAATAGCTGTTCTATAGTTTGGAGAACCTGCTATATAGTGTGGAATAGCTGCTCTGTAGTTAGTAGTACCTGCTCTGTAGTTCGGAGTAGCTGCATTGAAGTTGGGCGAAAACAACATAAAAACTAACGATTGACTGAATAACAACTCTTGAAGAAGTTGAGCATGGAAGATAAAACACTACAATCATTATTAATTAATATACAGACAAAATTTCACAAAGCATCTTTATCTGACTTCGGGAAGGAACTGAAATAAATATCGAATGATTAAAAATAGCATTATTTTAAGTTTTAAAATAATGCTGTACAATTATTCCTGTTTGTTTTTCTATCGTTTGTGCAAAAGCAGGAAAACATTGTATGCAACTGTATCAAGTAAACATTTATTAATTATCATTGTTACTAGTTTTACTTAGTTATAAAAATGAATAATAATGCTGCATACTATTAAGACTACTCAATTATTGAAAACTGATTTAAAAACAGTCTGGAATTTTATCTCTTCACCCAAAAACCTATCTGAAATTACACCTGCTTATATGAATTTTAATATCATTACCGATGGAACTGATATTAATACGATGTATGCCGGACAAATAATTGAATATTATTTAACTCCAATATCGGGTATTAAAATGCATTGGGTAACTGAAATAACGCATATTGAACATTTACATTATTTTGTTGATGAACAACGTTTCGGACCTTATAAACTATGGCATCATAAACATTTTATAAAAGAAGTAGAAGGTGGCATAGAAATGACAGACATAGTGCATTATAAAATTTCATTCGGATTTATCGGGCGAATATTAAATAAACTTTTTATAAAGAAAAGGCTCACTGAAATATTTGTATACAGGCATATTAAATTAGAAAAACTTTTTAATAATCAAAAATAGATAGCATTACAGCCATTTAAAGGCTGGATTTAATGGCTTTTTGTTGTTACAGTTGGTGAAAGGAATTAGTAGAATAAACAAGGTTCGCCATCAAAACAAAACATTTACAAAAGGAGCTAACGTAGAACGTTCGCTCCTTTTGTAAATGTTTCTTAAGAATTATACTTATTAATGTCTATTTTTTAGGAACTACTTTAAATCCTAATTTAATCATCAAAGCATCAGTAGTAGGCTCATGTCCTCTGAAATTACGATAAGCAGTAGCTTCATCAATCGTTCCTCCTACACTATATATATTGTCATACAATCTTTTTGCTACTCCTTTGTCATAAGGACCTCCAGCTTCGGTAAATGCAGCAAACGCATCTGCACTCAATACATCAGCCCACAAGTAACTGTAATATCCGGCAGAATATCCATCACTGGAGAATATATGTCCGAACGCAGACAAGCGATGTCGCATAACCATTTCTGATGGCATATGTAAAGCTTCTAACGTTTCTTTTTCAAATGTCTTTGGGTCTATTTTCGCATCGCCGGCAAGATGTATTTTCATATCTACTAATGCACTTGATAAAGTTTCAACCGTTGTAAAACCTGTATTGAACTTTGATGCATTCTTGATTTTATCAACCAATGCTTTTGGTATTGGTGTGCCGGTTTTGTAATTTAAAGCAAATTGATTTAACACTTCTGGCGTTGCAAGCCATCTTTCAAGTAACTGTGACGGAAACTCGACATAATCAGTAACCACATTGGTTCCTGAAAGTAATGGATAATTAACATTTGAATTCAAACCATGTAAAGCATGGCCAAATTCATGAAACAGTGTTGATGCGTCTTCCCAGGAAATTAACACTGGCTCCCCTTCTTTTCCCTTAATGAAATTACAGTTATTGGAAACAATAGTAGTAATATCACCGTTAAGTTTTTCTTGATCACGATAAGCTGTCATCCAAGCTCCTGAGCGTTTTCCTTTGCGTGCATATGGATCAAAATACCACATACCAACCTGTTTGCCTGTGGTTTTATTGGTTACCTTAAATACTCTAACATCAGGATGAAAAACCGGCACATCAGTAATTTGTGTAAATTGCAGATTAAACAATTCACCGGCAACATAAAAGAGTCCTTCACGCAATTTCTCCAATTGAAGATATTGTTTCACCACATTCTGGTCAAGATCGTATTTTAATTTTCTTACCTTCTCTGCATAAAAACGATAATCCCATGCTTCTAATTTTATTTTTGCGCCATCTTTATCTGCAATAGCCTGCATATCTTTTACTTCTTCGTGCACACGTTCTACTGCCGGTGTAAATACCGATTCAAGCAGTTCCATTGCCTTTTCAGGTGTCTTAGCCATCTTGTCAGCTAGGCGCCAATGTGCATGTGTAGGGTATCCTAATAATTTTGCACGTTCTGCTCTCAATTGTAAAATTTCAGGAATTATTGCATTGTTATCATTCGCATCTCCATTATCTCCACGGCTAATAAACATTCTCCATGCTTTTTCGCGAAGAGTTCTGTTGGTTGCATTGGTTAAAAACGGTTCGATAGATGAACGGGTGTTGGCAATAATCCAGCTTCCTTTTTTCCCTTTCTTTTCAGCTGCATTAGCTGCTGCAGTTCTTAACTCTTCAGGCAATCCAGCAAGATCCTTTGCATCTGTTATCTCCATATATTTATCTCCTTCATCGGCCAACTGATGCTGATTGAATTTAGTAAACAATGCAGCAAGTTTTTGGTTTATTTCTGCAACTCTTCCCTTGCTTTTATCATCAAGTTTTGCACCTGCAAGCACAAAGTTGGTATAATATTTATAACACAAACGTAGTTGTTCTGGTGTTAGTTTATTTTTCTCTGGAGAATTATAAACAGCCTCAATGCGTTTGAACAAAGCAGTATTCTGAATAATTGAATCTCCAAAAGCAGCTATACGAGGCTCCATTTTCTCCTGAACAGAATCCAATTCATTAGAACCCATATTTGATTGCCAAACATAGTATACCGACTCCACACGTTTACGAGTATTACCTGTTTTTTCCAATGCTTCTATCGTGTTGACAAAAGTTGGTGATTCTTTACTCACCGTAATTGCTTTAATTTCATTGCGCTGTTCTGCAATAGCAATTTCTTCTGCGGGAAGAAAATCCGAAACTTTTACTTTGTCAAAAGGAGGAATTCCATTGTAACGGCTATCCCACTTTTGAACTAATGGATTATTACTGTTCATTTCTGAAGATTTAGAATTATCTGTTTTCTTTGGTGTACACCCAGTTGCAATTACAAGTGTGACAAACACAAACGGATAAATGGATTTTAAGTTAGATATTTTATTTTTCATTTTAAAATTATTTGAGCGGCTAAAGTAGTTAAAATGTTTTAATAGAAATCCTTTTAGTGAACTTTAGAATGAGGATAAATAATTTAAAACACATCTATCTTTATACCGTTATAATCACAGATCCGAGTGTATTTCAATAGTTATATAGATGCAATAATTATTAAGAAAGAAATTAATGTTGTCATATTTTCAACTACATAACAATACTAATTTGTACTATATATTTTTTACTGAGCTTTAAATACTTTTGAGGCGTTAATTGTGAGAGAAAAAACAAAACATACACAATGAGATTTCTAAATAAATACAAGCAAACAATTTTAGGATTAGCCATAGGCGCTATGTGCGGATTCCTTTACTACTATTTTTTTGGCCGTCATTACAATAACTCTTCTATTACTTCAAGACCTATAAACTGCACTTTATTTGGCACGGTAATGGGTGCATTGTTGTTTACTTTTCTAAAAGAAGAAGAAGCTAAAGAGTAAGGAAGCAATTAACGGTTAGATTCTCTGTGCCTAGTACTCATTTGAATGTGTTGTATAAATGCTGGTGTATTCACCAGCATTTTTTCTGCCTAGCTTACACTAATAAATAACTGTAAACTAATAGTATCTGATTTTTATGTAGTGTTGACTTAATTTAAACCATTCTATGCATTTTCTGTCTATGAATTAAACATATTTTAATTTCAGAATACTATGAAACATATAAATCATATTATACTAATTTGTCTAACACTATTTTCTAATTCTATTTTCTCTCAAACAAATGAAGAGATTATAGCTGACAGCATTGGTCTTCCAGGAGACCACTTTAGTTTGCATGGTGCCTTGGAAATGTTTAAACAATCTTCTTCGCTGGAGGATTTTGAAAAGAAGCTTAATTCAGAAGCCAACTACTTAAACAATCTTGATTTGAACAATGATGGCAAAACGGATTATATTTTCGTTCATGATTTGATGAAAGACAATACCCATGCGATTGTTCTGAAAGTTGCAGTAAGTAAGGAAGAAACACAGGACATTGCAGTTATTGAATTACAAAAAGACGCAGACGAATCAGCAACATTACAGATAGTAGGTGATGAAGAATTATATGGTGAAAAGAAAATTATTGAACCTTATGATGAAAAAGAGGTTCCAAAGGGGAAATTAGGTGGCTACAACACGGATTATTCTGATTTTGCAGTTCGCCCTATAATTGTAAACGTATGGGGATGGCCTTGTGTTCGATTTATTTTTGCACCTTTATATGTGCCTTGGGTTTCCCCATTCTATTGGGGAGTTTATCCAAGATGGTGGTCTCCTTGGTATGTTCATCCTTGGCGTTGGCATTATATGCGCTGTTATGCATGGGGAGGTTTTTACCGTTCAACAGCAGTTGTTCGTTTAACAGCCGCAGGCACTTTATACGGATCACGCAGAAGTGTATCTATGACGGTTAGTCATCAATATGCTCCTGAACGTTTGGCTTACAGATCAGGAACAGTGAATGGTGCAATAACTCCCATCAATAATACAAGTAGAAGCCCTGCAGCAAATCAAAATAGAGCGCCTCAAGAAAATAGAACTACTGAAAATAATGGACAAAAAAATGAGAGTAGAGCGAATAGCAATAGTGAGAATAATAAACTAAATCAAAATAGCAAATCGCGTCAGAAAAGAAAAGCGAGTAAGCAAAATTCAAGAAAAGCAAAAAAGGAAAAGAATGCTAAAGGTGGCAAAAGAGTTGATGGTGGTCGAAAAGGTGGTAGGAGACACTAATCTCAAACACTCCTTTAAATTTTTTTTACTAGTTTTATTATAATTAATGGTTCACTGATTTACCAAGATGAAGCTAGCAGGAATCAAAAAACTATCAAAAGAACTTATAGATGATATTTTCTATTGCTTCTGCATCTAGTGGTTTTGTCTCAAAATCAGAAATTTCAGCGGAATCTTGAGCTCTATTATAATCGTCGGGATTAATTGAAGTACTGAGTATTACTACTACTATTTTCCTCCTTTTTACAGGATCAATTTTTTTGAACTCTTCAATAAATTCCCATCCACTCATCTTTGGCATATTAATGTCCAAAAAAACTAGTTCAGGTAAAATATTATTATCATTATTTAAATATTCCAACGCATCAAAGCCATTTGTTACAACCTGAATATTGTCGGTAATATTCATCTCATTAATCACAAGTTTGTGAAAATAATTGTCTGCATCATTATCATCAACTAACAATATACATTTTAACTTTTTCATGTAGGATTACCTTTAGTAATTGCTATTCTTCTTTATAATAATGAGTATAAAAATCACTTGAACTCTATTTAATGCAAATATAATAGTAATAATATATGTTTCCTAAAAAAACAATGCTTAGTTTAAAAAAATATTATTTTAAAAATATTGGGATACTCTTTCATTTTTTATTTAGGCTAATTAATTATTCCATTTCCTTAGATTGAATTAAATGAAATCTGGAACAAACCAAGATTTTAATTTCAATTCGCCTGCTCCTTCTTTCGATTAAAAATTATTATATAACCTCTAAACACAACCCATTTAAAAGAAAACTGAAATACCGATAGGTAAGGATTTGTACTTCTAATAAAAGAATTGGAGGAAAGGGTATATCTGGCAGAAATAAATAAATTTTTTGAGA
>CAIRRW010000192.1 GCA_903881065.1 uncultured Bacteroidota bacterium | reverse complement strand
CAATTTGATTTCGGGGCTAACAATGGAAGATATCCCGTTGGGTCATTGATGTATGCAACTGATGGCAATATTTACGGGCTTACATCAGAAGGTGGCGCTTTTGATTTAGGTACATTGTTCGAATACAATCCGGTAACATTTACATTTGCTAAAAAGTTTGACTTTTCCGGTAGTAATGATGGCAGCTATCCTATGGGCTCATTGATACAGGCGAGTGATGGGAACTTATATGGAATAACAAAGTGGGGTGGAGGATATGATTTTGGAACATTATATCAGTACAATCCTATCACTGGCACAGTAACCGATAAGTTTGATTTCGACAGTATTACCGGACGTTATCCTCATGGCTCATTGGTTCAGGCCGTTGATGGAAATATATATGGGTTGACGTATCAGGGCGGAGTGCATGATATGGGTGTATTGTTTAAATATAATCCTGCTACATCAATCATTTCAAATGTTTTTGATTTTGATGGAGCAGCAAATGGAAGTTATCCTTATGGTTCATTAATACAGGCGAATGATGGTAACCTATACGGAATGACTTCTGACGGCGGAGTACATGGCATGGGTTCGATATTTAAATTTAGTACCGGCAATTCTATTGTTACCAAACTATTCGATTTTGATGGAAGTGCCACTGGCAGTAATCCCAAGGGAGCGCTCATACAAGCCAATGATAGTAACTTATATGGCTTAACGTTAGATGGAGGAACAAACAATAAAGGAGTATTGTTTCAATTCAATACTGCCAATTTAAACGTCTCGAAGAAACTTGATTTTGATGGCGCAAATTATGGAAGTAATCCTTACGGTTCGCTTATTCAGGCGCATGATGGCAACCTATATGGATTGACTGATAATGGTGGGATAAATGATGAAGGAGTACTATTTCAGTATAATATGGTTACATCCACGGTAATAAAGAAATCTGATTTCAATACATCATATGGTAAAAATCCTTTTGGTAATTTAATAGAAGTGAATACACACGATGCAGGTGTATCGGCATATCAACATATAATTTATGATATTTCTGTATTCCCGAATCCTAACAATGGTTCATTTACAATTAAATCAACGTATGATGGAGTGTGTACTATTACAAATGATATGGGGCAAGTAATTGAATTTGTTAAGTTAAATACTGCGAACGGTTATTTCGTTGATGTTGATAACCTAAGCAACGGCATATATTTTATTACTTGTTTCTCCAACAATAAACTAATAAAACAAAAGGTTGCTGTTATAAAGTAAGCTTTTCAATTGCCTTTATCCTGCTCGTTGCAAGGGTATTGTCCGGCTTAAATTTAAGGGATAATTTTAAATAATTCAATGCAAGTTTATATTGTTTGTTTTCCTGATAAGCTACACCTAGCCAATAATACGTTTGATATAAATTAGGATAAAATTGCACGTTTGCTTTGAGTATATTTATAGCTGCCTGATATTTTGAATCGCGTAGATACTGCAATGCCAACTCCTTTAACCATATATCAAATTCCTGATAAATGCCTGTAATTACATTTATTTTAGGAAGTGTAACAGAAACAATCTTGTTCACCTTTGCCGAATCAGAGGCGATGTCGCTTTTATTTAATTGATACAAACGATTCATTACATCATTTACTTCCATTTTCTTTTTTAGAAATACATCCGATTTAGATTTGTCTTGCCCGAACACCAGCATATTGGCTTGATGTGAAGCATGGAAATTTGGATTTCGCATTTTTATTAAATATAAATTATTGCGTTCACACAATTTTACCAGCGAATCCATTATCATATAATTATGACAACCCGAATAGTTGCATTTAATGGTATCTCCCGGAAAAGAAAATCCATCAACAATAATAAGTTGTCCTTTCGAATTTAATTTTTTCGATATATCGGCAATCATTTCATTTTTGTAATCAAAATCATGAAGAGCAGCATTTATAAATATTTTATCAAATAAATTGTTTGGTAATTTTGTTTCTTTTGCTGTGCCTATTACTCTTTTATAGGTATTTGTTTCTCCTCTCGTTCTGTATGGTGCATATGATTTTATCATATTATTATAATTTTTTTCCGAAAGTGATTTGGCATTTATGTCTTCTGCATAAAATGTAACACTATCGTATAGTGTTGAAAGTACAGCAATAAAAGCACCATTTCCCGAACCAACTTCGCCAACTACATCACCTTTTTTGATTGATACAAAATCAATAAACTTGCTTTTTGTTTCAATGATTTGAGCAATGTGGTCTAATTTCTTTTCAGGAAGTTTATATTCAATTTCACCAAGTTCCCCTTCATACTTTTGTCCATAAAATATATTGCTTAGTAATAAAAGGAATAAAAGAGATTTTAGTTTGAAGTTCATTGTTGTTATATATTATGTTTGATGTTAAAGTGTTAAAATCAGCATATCAAAAATGCCTAATGAAGAAAGATAGATTTTTAAAAAGTTTGTTTTGATAACAGCTCATTTTATACATTTATTGTTTTTTTGCCATTAAAACTGTATGTATTTCTATCGTTCCATCCTTTCTTTTGTAATGTTTGTATATTAGTTTAATTGTTTTAAAATTATTTACTTCAAGTTTATTATTTATACTGTCCAAATTATGATAGTAAAAGTAAGTTCTATCACCACTGCTCCCTATTTGATAACCTGATTTTTCGTAGTCGCCTTCAACAAAGCTTAAATAAATAATGCCATTTTTAGTAAGTATATTGTAACAATCTTTTATCAATTTTGAATTGTCAGTT
>CAIRRW010000191.1 GCA_903881065.1 uncultured Bacteroidota bacterium | reverse complement strand
AGTGACTTAGTGGTAAAAAAATTATAAATTAAAACCTTTCGGTGTATAGGCGAACCGAGTAAATAAAATGAGTACAATAATTGTAAAAATAATAACGGTAATACTTGGATTGAGTAAATTATCAGTAGTAAAATTAATTAATCTGGTCGAATCCATAGAGGTGAAGATGACCGGGAATGTATATTTTCCGACACCTGAGCCTGACATGATAACGATTGTCAAAGCAAAGGAAGCGTTGGTAAATGCGTCGGCACTGGCAGCTAAAGGAGGCCTCGCCGACACAGCATTGGTGAAAGTAAGACGCCGCGAACTGTCGCTTTTGTTAAATACATTGCGTGCTTATGTAGAAACGATAAGTAACATGGATCCGTTGACAGCAGAAACAGTGGCTCTTACATCGGGCATGGGTGTTAAAAAAATGTCGTTGCCGCCTAAAAATGTGTTTAAAGTAAAAAACACAAAGGCATCGGGCATCGTAAAAATTACCTGCCCACGCGTTAAAGACGATGTAACATTTGATTTTGAATCGACAGCTACACCTAAGGATGAAACTACTTACGTGGCTGTAGGTCCTTCTACAAAATGTACACGTACTATTGCCGGCTTAACATTTGCTACCAACTATTCATTCCGGTATATGGTGCTCAACCGTAAAACAGGCGAATCGGCCTGGAGTAATCCTATAACATTAGTGGTTACGTAGGAAGGGCGATATGATTAGATGATGTGCTGATTTAGTGATGTGCTGATTGGAAGATGTAATCGGTAATCCTAAAAAACTCCCGCTGATAGAAATGTTGGCGGGAGTTTTTTTATGCCACCACCCCCCGACCCCCTCCTTGAAAGGAAGGAGGGGGAGGAAGACCAAGGAAATATATTTCAAACATAGAGCTTCATACACAGGCTCCCCTCGCCTTATTATCCTGAGTGGAGTCGAAGGAAAGGAGATAGCCTGTCCGATATTCATTCGGGAGGTTGTGGATGTGTCTGGTTAAAAGCCAGTTAGAAAGTGATCAGTTATTTGAAAAGAATAAAACTACAAATGGATTAAACTGCTTCGCAACCTAAAATAATTGAATGATATAATTTATTTAAAGAATTATATAATACCAGCAAATTATACAATGAAGACCTTTGTGCCGTGAAACAATTCAAATAATAGAAAATAAAATGAATACCACTGTAGTTAAAGGATACAAGTATAAGGCGAAAGGAAAACTCGAACAACAATTTTCAGTTAAATCAGTAACAAAAAATGTATACATTATTATTTTACTTCTGTCATTATTGTTTATAGGAGTAAATAAGAGTTTTGCAAATAAAACATTTATTGGTGGCAGAGTTGGAAGCCAAAGTGGTATAATTGTTTATGGCACAGCCTCGAGCACAATTACGTTTTTAGTCAGTTTCAATACAACAGGTTCAGGGAGTTCCGGGTCATCTAGATTATCAATTAACTTTACAGCTTCCCCTTCTGGAGTCTCCGGTACTTTTAACCCTTCATTAATATCAGCAAATAACAGCAGACCAAGTCCAACTTCAATTCTTACAATTACTACAGGTAACACTTCACCGGCAGGAGTTTATGCTTTTACGGTATCAGAATCCAATAATCATACTACTGCCACAGGAACATTAACAATTACTCCAAAAGCAATAACAATTACAGCAAACAATCAAAGCAAAATCTATGGTACTGCATTTACCTTTGCAGGAACTGAATTTACAAGCACTGGCTTGGTAAATGGGAATACTGTTACTAGCACTTCCCTTTCCAGTGCAGGAAACGTTTACACTGCCTCAGTAGGGACATATAACATAGTGGCAAGTGCTGCGGCAGGTACAGGTTTAGGCAACTATACAATTTCCTACACCAATGGAACAATGACTGTAAATACAAAAGCATTAACAATTACAGCAAATAATCAAAGTAAATGTATTGGTAACTCCTTTACATTTGTTGGAACAGAATTTTCAAACACCGCTTTGATACCTGGTGATGCCCTTTCAACTGTTACTTTAATAAGTAGTGGTACATCACCCTCTGCTTTAGCATCAACTTATCCTATAGTACCAAGTTCTGCTGTAGGTTCGAGACTTAGTAATTACAATATTACTTATGTAAACGGAACATTTACTGTTAACCCATTACCTATGGTAACCGCTTCAGTTTCGCCCGCTTCATTAGTATGTATCGGAACAAATGTTACATTAACTGGAAACGGAGCTTTGACTTATACATGGACAGGAGGAATAACAAATGCTACACCATTTTCTGCAACAGGGACAACAACATTTACAATAACAGGAACCGATTTAAAAGGATGTCAAAATACAGCTTCCCAAACTATAATAGTAAATCAATTGCCTACTATAGCAGAGGCAGGAAATAATCAAACTATTTGTCTTTCAGGCACTAGCCTTTCAGCAAATTCGGCAAATTCAGGCATCGGAGTATGGAGTATTTCCAGTGGACCGAGTACTGATTTGAGTCAGTTTAATGGTATTAATAATCCATCCGCACCATTTATTCCAAATGGTGGCGCAGGGGTTTATAATTTGGTTTGGACAATAAACAATTCACCATGTTCGCCAAGCAGTTCATCAGTTGTAATTACAGTACAAACTTTAGGGTATTGGCTAGGTATCAATTCTAATTGGCAAGATGTTATCAATTGGTGTGGGGGTGTTCCAACATACAGCTCTAATGTTGTTATTCCTTCAGTAGTAATTAACAACCCACTAATAAATGCTGTTGGAGCAGTTTGTAACAATATTACTATAAGCAATGGAGCTACACTGTCAATGATTGGACCAGGTGAATTGACATTAAAGGGTAATTGGATTAATAATGGAAATTTTAATTTTGGTGATGGAACCGTTAGGTTTGGAGGAAGTACTTTACAAAGAATAACTGGCGCAACTACATTTTACTATTTGTATATTAATAATCCGTTAGGTGTAACGCTCAATAATAATATAACAGTGAAAAGTTACTTAGAATTGAATACAGGAAGTTTAAGTACAGTAACAAATCTGGTAAAACTGGATACTAATGCTTACATTGGTACAATTGGTGGATATGTTAATGGAAACTTGCAGCAATATGTTCTTTCCGGATTTTATAAATCACTTTATTATCCAATAGGTAAAGTAAATAACAATACTCCTTTGAACTTGACTTTTAATAATGTATATGCAGGTGGTTATATTACTGCTTATACCACCAATGGAGATCACGCACAAATAGGCTCCTCAGGCTTTAATACAAATCAAACAATAAACCGTACTTGGTCATTAAGCAATAGCGGAGTAACCTACGATAGCTATTCAGTAGGATTAACCTACCTAAATTCAGATGAAGATTCAGGATTTTCAAGTGCATACGCTTCTACTAAGCTTTACTCAAATGGCACTTGGACAAACTTGCCAAACGGATCGAGTTCACAAAACTATCAAACTGCATCTAATATCACATTGCTTGGAGATTTTCAGATAGGAACTATAAATCCTGTTCCTAGTTTATACAGCCTCACTCCTGCACAAGGCAATACCTCTTCCACTTTTAATGTTGTGTTTAAAGGGGCAGGATTTATTGCAGGTTTTACAACAATAAGTGTTGGTGCCGGTATAACTGTAAATTCTACAGATGTAACTTCTGATACTACATTAATTTCAAATATTACAATAGCAGCATCAGCAACTTTGGGTACAAGGTCATTTACCGCAAGTAATGGCACGCCTGGCGGAGGAATAAGCAGAAATGTTGGTTTTTTAGTAATGAGTCTAGCGCCCACATTAACCAGATTATCACCTGCAAAGGGAGCTGAAGGACAAAATCTTAATGTAACGTTTCATGGAACAGGTTTTGTTTCAGGATTAACTACCGTAACTTCAGGAACAGGAATCACCGTTAATTCTTTAAATGTTATTTCTTCAACTGTACTTACTGCACATTTAATAATTTCCTTAACTGCTGCAATAGGAAATCATCCATTATCTGTATTCAATGGTGGCAGAACCGGAGGTGGTGCAAGCGGAAATATTAACTTCATGGTAACTACACCATTACCCATAGCAAATTTCACTGCATCTTCATTAAGCATTGTAGGTTATCCAGTAGGAAGAACCACATTTACCAGCACCTCCAGTTATATTGACAGTTACAGTACTTATAGATGGGATTTTGGTTCTGGGGCAATCCCTTCCACATCTACATTAGCAGGGCCTATTGTAGTTAGTTATTCGTCAAAAGGTGCAAAGACGATATCTTTAACAGTAACAAATGTAAATGGATCGAATACAGTTATAAGAACTAATTATATTATGGTAAATGCTCCAATCCCATCATCACCAACAAGTATAATAGAAAACTTAGATAGCCTATTGAACAATAAAAACGATGAAGGACTTATTCTCACTGGATTGAATGTACCGACAGTAAATGATGAGTTTACGCTTTATCCTAATCCGTTTATATCTAACACAACTCTTACGTTCAGCGAATCACAAATGAATACAACCGTAAAGATAATAGATGTGGTTGGTAAAGAAATAAAATCAGAAACATTCTCAGGCAAAGAATATATTCTTGAAAAAGGTACAATGAAAGCAGGAATTTATTTTGTTCGGATAACCGATGTGAACAAAAATGTAATGAACAGAAAGATCGTAGTAGAATAAAGTTTGAAAGTTTCAAGTTAGCTAACAAATAAACTTACGCACTTAGAACTTATGAACTAAAAAAAACTCCCGTTGACAGAAATGTCAGCGGGAGTTTTTTTGTGCATAATTTATTTGTGGTATTTACAGGTTATAATAATGGATGTTCATGTGAAAAACTATTTCAGAAATATTTTTATTTCTTCTTCCAATTTTTTAAATCCATCACTTCCTTTTGCGATGTACGAGCAAACATTTATTTCGATTATTTTAAGCGCTAGTTTTTTATTTTCCATTGAGGAGTGAAGTATTAAATGAATGTCAGGATGCTTTCTATTCAATCTCCGCAAGGTAAAAAAACCATCTTCGGCATCTTCGTATTT
>CAIRRW010000190.1 GCA_903881065.1 uncultured Bacteroidota bacterium | reverse complement strand
GATAGGTTAACAACTCCTGTTGAAGAATTAATACTTAACCCTGCTGCAGATGTAAATGTACCGGCTACTCCGCCTCCACTAAATGTAGGTGATGGATTACTTCCTGTCTGACAATATGGAGTTCCTGCATAACTAAAAGTGGCAATAGGTAATGCTGTTATCGTTATGGAAGCTGTTGTTGATTGTGCTGTACAGCCTCCTGATGCTGCAATGGTATTCGTTACTGTATAAGTTCCTGCTGTACTTGCTGCTAGGTTAACAACTCCTGTTGAAGAATTAATACTTAACCCTGCTGCAGATGTAAATGTACCGGCTACTCCGCCTCCACTAAATGTAGGTGATGGATTACTTCCTGTCTGACAATATGGAGTTCCTGTATAACTAAAAGTCGCTATAGGTAATGCTGTTATGGTAATGCTTGCAGTTGCTGTTTGTGCTGCACAGCCTCCTGCTGCTGCTATGGTATTCGTTACAGTATAAGTTCCTGATGTACTTGCTGCTAGGTTAACAACTCCTGTTGAAGAATTAATACTTAACCCTGCTGCAGATGTAAATGTGCCTGCAACTCCGCCTCCACTAAATGTAGGTGATGGATTACTTCCAGTCTGACAGTATGGAGTTCCTGAATAACTAAAAGTTGCAATTGGCAATGCTGTTATCGTTATGGAAGCTGTTGCTGATTGTGTCCCACAGCCTCCAAATGCTGAAATTGTATTTGTTACTGTATATGTCCCTGGAGTACTTGCTGTCAAATTTACCGCACCTGTTGTGGAATTGATACTTAAACCTGATGTTGAAGTAAATGTACCTGCAACACCTCCTCCACTAAATGTAGGTGATGGATTGCTTCCATTTTGGCAATACGGAGTACCTGTATAATTAAACGTAGCAATAGGAAGTGCAGTAATTGTAATGCTTGATGTAGCCTTTTGTAATGCACAACCACCGGCTGCTGCTATTGTATTTGTAACTGTATAAGTTCCAGGAGTGCTACCAGCTAAATTAACTACCCCAGTTGAAGAATTAATACTTAATCCCGCAGTTGAAGTAAATGTTCCAGCTACTCCACCTCCACTAAATGTAGGTGAAGGATTAGTTCCATTCTGGCAATAAGGAGTACCTGTATAACTAAATGTTGCCACAGGTAATGCTGTAATAGTAATATTTGATGTAGCTGTTTGTATGGCACAACCACCAATTGCAGCTAACGTATTTGTAACAGTATATGTTCCGGGAGTACTTGCCGCTAAATTGACTGTTCCCGTATTCGAATCAATAGTCAAACCTGTAGTTGAACTAAATGTTCCAGCTACTCCACTACCACTAAAAGTTGGAGAAGGATTACTTCCTGTCTGACAATAAGGAGAACCGGTATAATTGAAAGAACCAATAGGCAATGCGGTTATTGTAATAGTTGATGTGGCAACTTGTGCGGTACATCCACCGCCTGCGGAAATCGTATTTGTTACTGTATATGTTCCAGGGGTACTTGCTGCCAAATTAACCACACCAGTTGACGAATTGATACTTAATCCTGCTGTTGATGTAAATGTTCCAGCTGCTCCTCCTCCACTGAATGTAGGGGAAGGATTGCTTCCATTCTGACAATAAGGTGTACCTGTATAACTAAATGTTGCTATCGGCAAAGCAGTTATTGTTATAGATGAGGTTGCTGATTGTATTGTACATCCTCCACCGGCAGGAAAGGAGTTTGTAACAGTATAAGTTCCGGGTGTACTTGCTGCAAGATTAACTACGCCTGTAGCTGCATTAATGCTTAATCCTGTAGTCGAAGTAAATGTACCAGCAGTTCCTCCTCCGCTAAAAGTAGGTGAAGGATTCGATCCATTTTGGCAATATGGAGTTCCCGTATAACTGAAAGTCGGAATATAAAGATGTGTAACTGTTATAACAACCGAAACAGTAGTGCCGGGACAAGAATTTGCTGTTGGAGTAACTGTATAAGTAGCTGTCCCGGTAATCCCTGCTAAAGATGTTAATGTTTGGGCTATGGTATTTCCACTTGACGCTGTCCCTCCAGTTGATAAATTCTGATTAGTAACAGTCCAGGCAAATGTTGCACCGGAAACTGAACTGGTAAGCGCAATTGAAGGTGCTCCTCCTGAACAAATAGTGTGGGCAGGAGGGGTAGCAATTACATTTGGTGTAGGGTTAACAGTCACAGTAATTATCTGAACCACGCCTGAACAACTGGCTACTGTACCTGTTGGGGTAACAGTGTATGTTACGGTTTGTGGAACTGTGGTTAAATTAGTCAAGGTGTTAACAATAGAAGTTGTAGATTGCAAAGTTGTAGTAATACCTGTTACATTTGCATTAGCCCCTCCAATCCAAGTATATGTAGCACTTGCACTACTTGTTAATGGAATATTTAATGTTCCTCCAGAGCATACGGCCACTGCTGAAGTATTCGTCATTACAGGGGTTGGATTTATTACAACATTAGTAGTTGCTATTAAACTACAGGCTCCTCCTGTTTGGTGAATAGCGACAGTATATGTGCCCGCCATAGCAACGGTGGAATTTGGTATTGTTGGGTTTTGGAGAGTGGATGTAAATCCATTGGGCCCTGT
This sequence comes from uncultured Bacteroidota bacterium, assembly GCA_903881065.1. Lineage (GTDB taxonomy): Bacteria > Bacteroidota > Bacteroidia > 2-12-FULL-35-15 > 2-12-FULL-35-15 > 2-12-FULL-35-15. The sequence continues at coordinate 8,937 of CAIRRW010000190.1, read as the reverse complement.
CCACGAATAGGTTGCACTTACCGAACTTGATGAGAACAAATTAATTGTATTTCCCTCGCAAATAGGTGTATTATTTGATGCTGTAGGCTGAGGGCAGATTGCAGAGACAATATTTGTAATTGTTGATCCTGGTATAGGGCAACCATTTATATCGTATAAGCCGGGATTACTTCCAAAGTTAAATGTATGACCGGATATTTGACCGGTACCTATAACATGAAATTTATTTTGTACATTATTATTACATAAAAGTACAACACAATCTGTTGTTACTGTAACTCGAAATTTTATTTTTGTACTATCTATACCTGTAGGAGAATTCAAAACCACACCTCCAGTAGATGCATTTGCCCCTGTTCCTATCCTGACAGTTACAGACCTAGAAGCTGCATTATATTCTCCTTGATCATCTCCTGCCACATCAGTTTTTACGCCTGTATTAGGACCCGCAATAACTTTTATAGAACCAGGTACAAATACTGAAGCCGCAGGTAATGTATCAACCATCCACGTATTAATTGACGGATTTGAACCTATGTTCTTTATTAGCGCAGTATATTCTAGTGTATCACCTGGGACAGTAGTTCCTCCATTCAAATCGACAACAGAAAGAGCTCCTCTTAAATCTGGTTCATAAATATCAATAGCACAAGTAACAACTTGAGTAAGGAATGTTTCACCACCAGTTCTTTGTCGAATAGTTGCAGTAGTCGCACTGTTTCCAACAAAGGTTTTTGAACTGTTATTTGGGTAAAAAATGGAAGCATCATGTCCTAATGTATTATTATAGCTAGGATTTCGAAATGGCGTCAAAACACCATTATTGGCAATTGTACTATTAAAAACATCATTTGCAGGATGTATAGCATCTGAAACCGCTTGAAAACTAGTTGCTCCTTTAAATAACAAGGAGTCTCCTTTATAGGTAGCAGGGCAAGAAAAACCTCCGCTTGCTGAATACCCTCTATCTCCATCATAAGTCAACACACCTAAGCTAAAGTTTACTGGACCACTAGGAGGAGTAAGGAATCCTGAAATAGTTAAATCGGTGGTACTGTTAGCCCCAGAGGACACATTCGTTAATCCATTAAATACACTTAGATTTTTATAACTTTCTAATTCATTTTTGTAAACAATTACAATTGCCCATCCTCCCCAACGGTTGCTACTTGTTCCATTGTCATTAAGTAATGGCATATTAGCTACAGTATATCTCCCCTTTATTCCAGCCGCGGTTACAATACTTGTAATATCTTTAAAATTGTGATATGACTTGTATCCTGTAGTATTGTCAAATGAATTATCTGCTGTTAATGTTTGGTAACTTCCATTATTAACCTTTAACTTAACCGTACTTCTTGTAGCCCAATGTAATCCATCTGCATCATTTGTACTTCCTCCTGCACCCCAATATAAGCCTGCAAAAGAAATTTGACTACAAGAAGCCAAATTTAAACTATCACTACTCGACATCCAAGTAGTTCCATCAGCGTCTACGTCTACATACGACTGAATAAAGTCATTGTCAACGGCAGTTCCGTTTGGAGGAACCTCCGCATGGGCCTGTGCACAAGTTTGGTTTGTCACACAACCGCTTGTACCTGTCGTTGAACCGCAACCAGCAGCAGTATTAGCTAACATCACAATTCCTCCCTTTTGAGTAATAGTAAATCGTGAGGTAAAAGGAGTTACCAATTGTGCAATTGATAAAAAGCTAATAATTACAAATGAGAAAGTGGATAGTAATTTTTTCATGTTATATCAGTATTTATTTTATTATTAAGTTAGATGTATGTTTACCATTCACTGTTATTAACTCAACAGTATAGGTACCAGCTGAAAATTCTGCAAGATTAAGAGTGATAAATTCAGGAGATTTCTTTAATTCAATTTCAAATTCATTTATAAATTGTTGCTGAGAATTATAAATCCTCAATTTTCCATTTTTCCCTTCATCCCCATTATATGAAATTTGAACTTCCACTTTCCAATCTTGTTTAGTAGCCTTAACTACTATATTTTGGTCGTCGGAAATACTTATCATTGATGACCAAACTTTATTTTGATTAAACTTAATACAATTAGTCCTTGCAATTGATTTAGATGGACATATAGCCATACTAAATACTGAAAGAGCCACCATAAGCAGCGATTGTTTTGTTATCTTTTTCATACAATATTTTTATTGGTAATTTGAATCTGAACTTTCTTTAACTATTACTGTTTTATTAATTGCACAAATATAGAATAAAAATTATACATGACCAAAATCATTTTTTGTCCGTTGAATTTTGTATACGAACGTTCATATTTTTGCAATAAACATACTTGCAATTAGATACCAAGTAAAACGATGCATATACTTTTGTGCCGCTTAACTTACTTTGATTATTGAAGTAAAAATTAAAGTGATTGGTGGTGTTTGCATCAACCAGTAAGTGCTAATCTTCAATTTATAGCCTCTTTAACTAGTGATTGAATCATTAGTTAATAAGATTCAATGTTAATACGAAGAGATTCAATCATTAGTTAATAAGATTGTATCTTAATACGAAGAGATTGAATCATTAGTTAATAAGACTGCATCTTAATACGAAGAGATTGAATCATTAGTTAATAAGATTGGATCTTAATACGAAGAGATTGAATCATTAGTTAATAAGACTGGATCTTAATACGAAGAGATTCGATCTTAATGCGAAGAGATTCAATCTCTTTAACATGAGGTGATTTTGGCAGGTAAAAACCCATAAGTATACATTATCAGCTAGTTGCAATTTTAAAAACCATTAAAAAGAGAAAAAAAGACCAAATAAATAGCGAACAAGCGTAATAATCAACAATTAAATTAACAAACAATTAAAAACTTACTATTACGAATTTATCAGTAAATCTTTACAATTTCACTATTTTTTAAAGCATTTGTAGCCTATGTTTTGGCCATTCTACGGATTTAATGATTATTACAAATCAAGCCAATGGTTTGCGGACCGACTGGAAAGACAGGGATAATAAATTTACCTTTTACACTACTCCCGACAATCACAATACAGCAAGTATATCCGATGAAAACATATCCACATAAACATTTCATTGTCAATATTTGCTTATCATCTTTCTATGAACAAACCTAATATCTTATGTATTAAAAATTATTTTACTTTTACAGCCTTTATAAATTAAATTCAAAATAAATAAAATGAAAAGAATTGTATTTACACTTTTAGCTTTAAATATTCTAGCCTTAAACATAGCAAAGGCAGACGAAGGAATGTGGCTACCAATGCTTCTTAAAAATAACTATGCGGAAATGCAGCGCCTTGGTCTAAAGCTTACTCCCGAACAGTTATATGATATTAATAATGCCAGCTTGAAAGATGCAATCGTATGGTTTAATGGAGGCTGTACTGCCGAAATAGTATCAGACAAAGGATTATTATTTACCAATCACCATTGTGGTTATGGTTCTATAGCAAACCATAGTACTGCTTCCGATAATATACTTGACAATGGCTTTTGGGCTAAATCATTTGCTGAAGAAAAGGAAAATACTAATATGTGGGCATCCGTACTTATACGCATGGAAGACGTATCGGATAAAGTAAACAAGGCATTGTCAGGTATTGATGCAAAAAAACAGGATTCTGTAAGGTTAGCTACCTTTAAATCCATTCAGAAGGAAGCAACTGAAAAAACAACATACGAGGCAACTGTGAAATCATTCTTTAAAGACAATGCCTATTATTTATTTGTGTTCGAAAAATTTACTGATATACGTTTAGTAGCTGCTCCGCCACAATCAATTGGTAAGTTCGGAGGAGATACTGACAACTGGATGTGGCCCCGCCATACTGGTGACTTTTCCATCTTTCGCATCTATGCGAATAAAGATAATAAACCAGCATCTTATTCAAAAGACAATGTTCCTTTCAAACCTAAGAAATTTCTAAACGTTTCTCTTAAAGGCTTGCAGGATGGTGATTTTACTATGGTATACGGTTTCCCGGGACGAACAAACCGTTATGAAACATCATACGGAATCCAGCTTGCAGTTGATAAAACAAACCCTGCAACAGTTGAACTACGGGATATTCGCTTGAAAGCATGGAAAGAGCAAATGGATAAAAGTGATAGTATTCGTTTGTTGATGTCATCCAAATATGCAAGCATTGCCAACTACTGGAAATATTATATCGGACAAACGGAACAATTAAAACGTTTGAAAGTTTTTGAAGAAAAACAAAACATGGAACAGCAGTTTTTGGTTTGGGCAAAAGACAAACCGGAGTATTCAAACATTTTGAAAACCATTCAGGAAGCTTATGGAGATTATAAAAGATATGCCCTACACCGCACGTATCTTAATGAAGCAGTATTCGGAAGCGCCATTGAAGCCTATGCTTTAGGCTATGGCGATCTGGAAAAAGCATTGAAGGCTGAGAAACCGGACACCGCGGCAGTAAGGAAAGCGGCGGCTGCAATTTTGAAAGACGAGGACGATTTTTATAAATCATTCAACCTTGCTTCGGAGCAAAAAATACTTGCTGCATTTACTGAAATGTTTTATAAGAATATCCCTGCCGACCAACACCCAGCATATATGGAAGAAATTGTAAAAAAATATAAAGGCAAGACTCCGAAAGAAACATTTGAAAAATTTGCTGCTGCTGTATTCAAGAAAAGTTTTTTGATTCATAAATCTGATGCTGATAAATTCCTTGCAAAACCTGATTTAAAAGAACTGCAGAAAGACCCAGCTTACGCTTACGCAATAGCCTTTTATAACAATTACATTTCAAACATCCGACCTCACCTTGATGCTTTTGCTACCATAAATAATGCTCAGGGAAGTAAATATGTGAAAGCGTTAATGGAAATGAATCCTGAAAAGAAATTCTATCCTGATGCTAACAGTACGTTGCGTTTAACGTATGGAAATGTAAAATCATATTCGCCTAAAGATGGTGTGGAGTATAAATATTACACTACACTTTCAGGTGTTATGGAGAAAGAAAACCCAAATGATTTTGAATTTAAAGTACCTGCACGATTAAAGGAATTGTATAAGAACAAAGACTTTGGCATGTATGCAAATAAAGACAGAGATATAAATGTCGGATTTATTACCAACAATGATATTACTGGTGGAAACTCCGGAAGCCCCGTTATTAATGCAGATGGCGAGTTAGTAGGCTTGGCTTTCGATGGCAACTGGGAAGCAATGAGCGGTGATATTTATTTCGACAGCAAGTACAAACGTACTATTTGTGTTGATGTTCGTTACGTTTTATTTATGATTGATAAATTCGGCGGTGCCAGTAATCTGATAAGTGAAATGAATATTATTAAATAATCGCTTGTTAACAATTCAATAAAAAACGTTTCCGATTTCTTTGTTACTTTTGTCGGCTTTAAATTTTATCTCTGTTAAGAAAAACATAATGATTCATAACAAATTAAGTAAAATAACATTTATAATACTTGGATTATTTCTTCTTTCCAAATCTGGATACTCCCAAAAGCTTCCTGCACAAAACAAGACAACGGAGCACAATACAAGCGAATCGGGATTTGACAGAACTTTAAGAAAAGGCGACGAGGGACACGATTGGGTTTGGGGAACATTAGGGCATGGCAGTTTTGACCAGGCAATTGAATTATTTAAAAATGATGAGTTTTTTAAACCTGACAAAGATGTGATGGTTTATAAAGAAGGCTCTGTAAAATACAAGGTTTTTACCTACGCAAAAATTAACTACGTTGAAGTAGATTACGGTTTCCGCACTTTTACTTATATTACAAAGTAGCTGTTAAAAGAAAAAACTCTTTTCTTAAATGTTTTTGCTATTGGTGTAACCGCACAAAACACAAAAACTATTTTAATACTTTTCTGCGTATGTCATTACCACATGGCGTTACCACAAAACTACAACATTCTATTTTTGTCTATAACGACCTAATATTTACTTATGAGAAGAACAATAAAATATTACCGGATTATTTGGCTGAAACATGATTTGCCTGCCGGGCTTTCTGTGTTCCTGGTTGCTCTTCCGCTCTGTTTAGGAATTGCGTTGGCATCAGGAGCGCCACTTTATTCTGGACTTCTATCGGGTATCATTGGTGGTTTAGTTGTGTCAATTGTTAGTGGTTCTCAACTTGCAGTATCAGGTCCTGCTGCAGGATTAACAACGCTGGTTGCCGCTTCGATTATTTCGCTTGGCGACTTTCGAATATTTCTACTTGTGGTAATTATTGCCGGTTTTTTTCAACTAGTACTTGGCCTGTTAAAACTTGGAACTATAGCAAACTACTTCCCATCTGCTGTTATCAAAGGCATGTTGGCGGCTATCGGAATCATTCTTATTTCAAAACAAATTCCATTGGCATTGGGTTATGATCAGCCTGACTTCTGGACTAGCGGCTTTCCTCAATTATTTTCTCCGAAGAATTTCTTTGGAAACTTCGAAGCTTTCAATCATCATATCACTCGCGGAGCAATATTAATAACGGTGGTATCATTGCTTCTACTAATCATTCTTCAGCTTCCTTCAGCAAAAAAATTAACTATCATACCTGCACCTTTAATTGTTGTTGTAGTCAGCATCATCACCAATATTATATTTACTAATGCAGCTTCAGGATATTCGCTCAAGCAAACTCAATTAGTAAATATCCCTTCCAATATATTTGCCAACATTACCTTTCCCGACTTCTCGAAACTCTTCTCGTCAACTGAAATATGGAAGGACGGAATCATCATTGGATTGCTTGCTACACTGGAAACATTATTATGTATTGAAGCAGTTGATAAGCTAGACAAACGCAACCGTATAACACCTGTAAACCGCGAACTTATTGCACAGGGAATTGGAAATATGACTTGCGGATTGTTGGGTGCAATACCAATGACAGCTGTGGTGGTAAGGGGTGCAGCCAATGTGGATGCAGGTGGAAGAACCAAACTATCCGCGTTCACTCACGGTCTTTTTCTATTGCTTGCCGTATTATTCATTCCATTTTTACTGAATAAAATTCCGTATGCTGCACTTGCGGCCATCCTTTTAATTACGGGGTTCAACCTTACCAAGCCAAAGCTATTTCAAAACATGTGGAGCCTCGGTTGGAAACAATTTGTTCCATTTATCTTCACTATAATCGTTATCCTTTCCACTGATTTATTAATCGGTGTAAGTATGGGGCTATTGATTTCATTCTATTACATAGTGCGCAATAATTTTAAACTGGAATATAAAATTACGCAAACAGAGTTTGAAGGAATACAGACACATTACATTAAACTTAACAGTAACGTTACTTTCCTTAACAAAGTAAATTTACGAAAAGCGCTGGACGAAGTGCCCGAATATAGTGTGCTTACTATTGATGGTACCGATTGTACATTTATCGATTATGATATTCTGGAAATAATAAGTGAGTACGCCAACAAAGCGCACGACCGCCACATAGACCTGCACTTGAATGAAATTGAAACTGTAAACACAACAGCTTTGCACTAATTGTTTTCAAAAAAGAAACATTACTTATCGGTTTACTCCAACTGATTATTGATAATAATAAGAAATAGGGTTGATGGATTGTGAGTATATTAGGGAAGTGAAGTTGGAACGAATTTAGAAATTAAAAGTAACACTGCTATTTATAAATGAAATTTAAATCTTTAATTAATATTCTTCTTGTTTTACTAATAAATGTCCGCTATTTAAATGCACAAAACAGAATTGCATTTGTAAAAGAAACTTCTTTGTCAAAATGGATTATCATTAATGATAAAGGCGAACAACTAATGAACAGGGATTATAAATATATTTTCGATTTGTTTCATAAAATCACGTATCCCTTGTCAACTCATAATAGGCAAACTACAATTGCTGGTTATCCATCCGAAGGTATATTTCCATTTTTTGAAGATATGAAATGGGGGTTCATAAGTAAGGATGGAAAGGTGAAAGTGAAACCGCAGTACAACTTTGTTTATAATTACAAAAGTAATTTTGCAATGATATTGGATGATGATCATACCTACAATTTTATTGATACGACAGGAAATTTATTAACCAAAGATGGATTTATTTCTGCGTATGCTTTTGAGGGCGACTATGCGTTGGTGATGAATAAGAACTGGAATTATCTTAATAAAAAAGGAGAACTATTACATCCCAATGGTTTTGAAGAAGCTTATGATTTTCATAATGGACTGGCAAGAGTAAAACTCAAAGGACGATGGGGTTTCATTAATAATAAAGGCGAAATGCAGATACCTGCAATTTATAAAACAATTAATAAATTTTATTGTGGGCTTGCTGCATTTGAGGAAGGAAATAATTGGGGATTTATCAATCGAAAAAATGAAAGAATTGTTGTTCCGAAATATTTGGAAGTGCAAGATTATTCGGATGGAATGGCAGCCGTGAAAGACGTCGTTACTTCATCAGGTTTTCAGAAATGGGGTTTCGTAGATACAACAGGTGAGCTTGTAATTTCAAATATATTTTGGAAAGCAAATGATTTTCATGAAGGGGTTGCAACAGTAGTAAAGGATAGTCTTTTGGGAGCTGTTGACAAAAAAGGAAATGTTATTATCAATTATATTTATCACAATCTGCTCGATTGTAAAAATGGAATAATTAAATACGAAGAAAAGAACAAATGGGGTTTTATAACTATTTCAAATGGAAAAATAGTTGCTCCTAAATATGATAAACTGGAAGATTTTATTGGAGGGCGTGCGTTGATTGAATCAAACGGGAAATGGGGATATGTGGATGAAAATGGTAATGAAATAATACCTCCAACTTATGATGACTTGCAAATTTATTCTGACGGATTAGCGGTGTTTAGAGTTAATGATAAGGTTGGATACATTGATGTAAAAGGTAATGTTATAATCAAACCTATTTATGATAAAGCAATAAT
>CAIRRW010000189.1 GCA_903881065.1 uncultured Bacteroidota bacterium | reverse complement strand
TTTACCTAAAATGGGCATACGATAAAAAATAAATTTAAACTAAATAATTATGGATTTAAAAGAGATTCAAAATCTAATCAAATTTGTAGCAAATTCGGGAGTAGCAGAAGTTAAATTAGAAATGGATGATGTTAAAATTACCATTAGAACAACCTTGGAAGGGAATGTTTCAGAAACTACTTATGTTCAACAGTTGCCAGCTCAACCAGTTATTCAGCAAGCGGTAGCTCCTCAAGCAGTGGCTCCAATTGCTTCAACTCCAGTTGCTGTTGTCGAAAATGCTCACTACATTACTATAAAATCACCTATTATTGGAACTTTCTATAGAAAACCATCACCAGACAAACCAATGTTTGTTGAAGTAGGAACCACAATTGCTAAAGGAGATGTACTTTGTGTAATTGAAGCAATGAAATTATTTAATGAGATTGAATCTGAAGTTTCAGGTAAAATTGTTAAAATTTTAGTTGACGATATGTCTCCAGTAGAATACGACCAACCATTATTCTTAGTTGATCCATCATAAGAAATTATGAATTATAAATTGTGAATTGGCTTGTTCAGCTGATTTATAACTTAAATAACTCATAACTCATAACTCATAACTCAATTAAAGATGTTTAGAAAAATATTAATTGCAAATAGGGGAGAAATTGCGCTTCGCATAATTAGAACTTGTAAAGAAATGGGTATCAAAACTGTGGCTGTTTATTCTACTGCTGATGCCGAAAGTTTACATGTTAAGTTTGCTGATGAAGCGGTTTGCATTGGGCCACCTCCAAGTAATCTGTCCTATTTAAAAATGTCAAATATAATTGCAGCTGCTGAAATCACTAATGCAGATGCGATTCATCCAGGATATGGATTTCTTTCCGAGAATTCAAAATTTTCAAAAATATGTCAAGAGCATCATATCAAATTCATTGGAGCTTCTCCTGAAATGATTGATAGAATGGGAGATAAAGCTTCGGCAAAAGCTACTATGAAAGCTGCTGGAGTTCCTTGTGTTCCAGGTTCTGACGGACTTTTGGAATCATTTGAACAGGCTCAAGAACTTTCAAGAGAAATGGGTTACCCAGTTATGCTTAAAGCAACTGCCGGTGGCGGTGGTAAAGGAATGCGAGCTGTTTGGAAAGAAGAAGATTTGTTAAAAGCTTGGGAAGGTGCACGTCAAGAATCGGCTGCAGCTTTTGGGAATGATGGAATGTACCTAGAAAAATTAATCGAGGAACCACGTCATATCGAAATACAAGTTGTAGGGGATTCTTATGGTAAAGCATGTCATCTTTCTGAAAGAGATTGTTCCGTACAACGGCGTCATCAAAAATTGACCGAAGAAACTCCTTCGCCATTCATGACAGATGAATTACGTAAAAAAATGGGAGCTGCAGCAGTAAAAGCAGCCGAATATATTAAATATGAAGGTGCAGGAACAGTAGAATTTTTGGTTGACAAACACCGCAATTTCTACTTTATGGAAATGAATACCCGTATTCAGGTAGAACACCCCATTACGGAGCAAGTTATCGACTATGATTTAATTCGGGAACAAATTATGGTTGCTGCAGGAATTCCAATTTCGGGTAAAAATTATTTACCACAATTGCACGCCATCGAATGCAGAATTAATGCCGAAGATCCTTATAATGATTTTAGACCTTCACCAGGAAAAATCAC
>CAIRRW010000188.1 GCA_903881065.1 uncultured Bacteroidota bacterium | reverse complement strand
GATAAGAGAACTAATATTGACAGTGATTGTAAAATAACTATTGAATAATAAAATTCTCAAAAACATTAACATGAAATATAAACGCATACTTCTAAAATTAAGCGGTGAATCGCTGATGGGAAACAAACAATTTGGAATAGATAATAGCCGAATTGCACAATATGCAGAGCAAATAAAAGAAATATCTGAATTGGGAGTGCAGGTTGCAGTGGTAATTGGTGGTGGAAATATTTTCAGAGGGATACAGGCTGAAGAAGGAGGAATGGACAGAGTGCATGGCGATTATATGGGAATGCTTGCAACGGTAATAAACTCGATGGCTTTGCAATCAGCGTTGGAAAAAGCAGGTGTGGAAACACGATTACAATCAGCAATAAAAATGGAACAGATTTGTGAACCGTTTATCAGGAGAAAAGCGGTGAGACATTTGGAAAAAGGACGGGTAGTTATTTTTGGTGCCGGTACCGGAAACCCATATTTTACAACTGATACAGCAGCTACTTTACGCGCCATTGAAATTGAAGCAAATGTTGTTTTGAAAGGAACAAGAGTAGATGGAATTTATACTGCAGACCCAGAAAAAGATAAATCGGCAACCAAATACAATACCATTTCTTTTGATGAAGTATATGCAAAAGGTTTGGAAGTGATGGATATGACGGCATTTACACTTTGCAAAGAAAATAAATTACCTATTATTGTTTTCGACATGAATAAAACCGGCAATCTGAAAAAAATAATGCAGGGAGAACAGGTTGGAACATTGGTAGAGTTTTAGAATTCTATTAACTTTGCCTTGATTAATTATTATAAATAAATTATTATGAACGAAGATATTCAATTTATATTAGACAATGCGAAAGAGCAAATGGATAAAGCCGTTTCGCATTTGGAAGCAGAATTAGTGAAAGTGCGTGCAGGTAAAGCAAGCCCTACAATGCTTGAAAGTATTTCTGTTGACTATTATGGAACAAGAACTCCATTAAATCAGGTAGCAAATGTTAATACGGCAGATGCAAGAACATTGGTAATTCAACCTTGGGAAAAATCAATGCTTACTCCAATTGAAAAAGCTATTATGGCTGCCAATTTAGGTTTAAATCCTCAGAACGACGGTGTAATAATTCGTATTTTAGTTCCTGCATTAACCGAAGATCGCAGAAAGGAATTAGTAAAAAAAGCAAAATCGGAAGTAGAAAATGGAAAAGTAAGTTTGAGAACTATTCGTAAGGAAGCCAATGAGGAACTAAAAAAGTTACAGAAGAATGGAACGCCTGAAGATGAAGTGAAAGAAGGTGAGGCAAAAGTTCAAATTCTTGTTGATAGCTTCGTAGTGAAATGTGATAAACATTTAGAGATAAAAGAAAAAGAGATAATGACAGTTTAAGTAAAACAATATATTTTTAAAAAAACTCCGCAATTGCGGAGTTTTTTTTTGCAATAGAAATGTATTCTAGAGAAATCAGATTACTTTTTCTAACTTTGAAAATCTTTATACTAAAATATCATGAACAGAATAACATCTTTTGAGGAATACAAGACCGAATATAAACGAAGTGTGGAAAGTCCTGAATTGTTTTGGGAAGAACAGGCGGAACAATTTGTATGGAAGAAAAAATGGGATAAGGTATTGAATTGGGATTTTACGGAACCGAAAATAGAATGGTTTGTGAATGGGAAGTTGAATATCACTGAAAACTGCCTGGACAGGCATCTTCCTGAACGAGCAAATCAAATTGCATATTATTGGGAACCGAATAATCCGCAGGAAAAAGCGGTGGAACTTACCTATAAACAATTGCATGAGCAGGTGTGCAAGTTTGCAAATGTGTTGAAAAATAATGGTGCAAAAAAGGGAGACCGCATTTGTATTTATATGCCGATGGTGCCTGAACTGGCAATTGCTTTATTAGCTTGTGCAAGAATAGGAGCTGTTCATTCGGTTGTGTTTGGCGGCTTTTCGGCATCTGCACTTTCGGGAAGAATTCAGGATTGCGACAGTAAAATTGTGGTAACAACGGACGGTGCATATCGCGGAGCGAAAGACATTCCTATAAAAGATGTTGTGGATGAGGCGTTGGAAATTTGTCCGGCAGTGGAGAAGGTAATTGTTGTTCAGCGAACTGATACATTTATTAAAATGCAGGAAGGAAGAGATGTTTTGTGGAAGGATGAAATGGAAAAAGTAAATGCTGATTGTCCAGCAGAATCAATGGATGCAGAAGATTTATTGTTTATACTTTATACATCAGGGTCGACCGGAAAACCAAAAGGAGTGGTGCATACATGTGGTGGATATATGGTTTATACACATTATACATTTGAAAATGTGTTTCAATATAAAGATAAGGAAGTGTATTGGTGCACGGCGGATATAGGCTGGATTACAGGTCATTCGTACATTGTATATGCACCATTATTGGCCGGAGCGACTTCGGTACTTTTTGAAGGTGTGCCTACATACCCTGATGCCGGGAGGTTCTGGCAGGTTATTGATAAATATAAAGTAAATATATTTTACACTGCGCCTACTGCTATACGTGCGCTTGAAGCGGCGGGCGAGCATTTTATCAAACCATATAAATTAAATTCGTTACGTATTTTAGGAAGTGTGGGAGAACCGATTAATGAAGAAGCCTGGAACTGGTATAATGAAAATATAGGGAAAGGGAAGTGCCCGATAGTGGATACGTGGTGGCAAACGGAAACAGGAGGTATGATGATTTCGCCGTTGGCAGGGTTAACAAAAACGAAGCCAAGCTTTGCTACGTTGCCGTTGCCAGGCGTGCAGCCTATGTTGGTAGATGATAAAGGAAATGAAATTATTGGAAATGGTGTTGAAGGAAATTTATGTATTAAATTTCCCTGGCCTGCTATACTTCGTACTACCTATGGGGATCATGAGCGATGTTATCAAAATTATTTTGCTACTTACCCGAATTTATATTTTACCGGTGATGGCTGCAAACGTGATGAGGATGGGTATTACAGAATTACAGGAAGAGTGGATGATGTAATAAACGTGAGTGGACACCGGATAGGGACTGCGGAAGTGGAGAGTGCAATAAATATGCATATAGATATAGTGGAATCGGCTGTTGTAGGCTATCCGCATGATATAAAAGGACAAGGGATTTATGCGTATGTGATTTGTACGAACCATAGTAAAGACCATAATTCGTTGAGAAAAGAGATTCTTGCTGAAGTAACAAAAATGATTGGAGCTATTGCAAAACCTGACAAAATACAAGTGGTTAGCGGATTGCCAAAAACAAGAAGCGGGAAAATAATGAGAAGAATATTACGGAAGGTAGCAGAAGGAGAAACATGTAATTTGGGCGATACGTCGACTTTACTTGACCCTTCTGTGGTTGATGAAATAAAAGCGGGAGCATTGTAAAAATGCTTCCTTATTTATTTTTTTATTAGTACCAAAGGCTTCCTGAAATTATTTATTCCGTCGGAAATATTTAGATAATAAATTCCCTGTAAAAGGTTTTGTGTACTCAAAATAATTGAATGATCTCCCTCTGAATAGCTTACTTTGATATCTTCAAAAACAGTTTGCCCCAGCAAATTAATTATCGACATCGATAGTTTCTTAGCATTGGGAATTGTAAATAATATATTCACTTCATTACTAGCAGGGTTTGGGTAAAGAAGAAAAGAAGTAATAAAATCATTCCAATTATCTAATCCTGCGTTAACATCCAAATTTATGTCATCAAGATAAATATTATTACCACCATTTGAAGAGAATACAAATTTGAAACGAAAGTTAGAATTCAAATACGTTGCAGGAATACTTACACTTGCTTGTTTCCATTCATTAATATTGGCAGGTACAAAAGGAGTTGTGGTGATAGGAGCTGTTACTAACGCGGGACTAATGATATTGCGCAAAGGAATCCAAGTACTATTACAATTATTACTGATAAATAATTGTAATTGATCTGCGTTTGAGGAATCCTTTTGTGCGAAGGCATACTTAAAATTCATAGACATAGAAGTAGCACCAGTTAAATTAATAATCTTACTATATAACTCATCTTTAGTACTCATAGTGTTATTAAAATTATTTAAGGTAACCGACTTAACACCACTATAGGCTGCCAGATTAGTTAGCTGCCAACTGTTTAATGTGTCAAAACTATTAGAAAACAAATCTAAGCCATTGAGCGAAGAAGTAGTTTCAAAACTTTCTGTATATGGATAAACAGTGCCAGTGCTAGGCAAGACGTTAATATAATTGGCTTTTGTAATTTGTGAAGAATCGGTACCATTTACTACTTTTAACGTTACATCGTATTTTCCTGGGTTAGAATAAATGATGATTGGACTATTGGAAGAAGATGTTGAAGGAACACCTCCGGGAAACGACCACAAAACATTTGTAAATGTTCCATTATAGGAAGTGTTGGTGAAAGATATTGCATTTGCCAGGTTTTGGCAGACCACTGTTTTATTAGTTGTAAAATCAGCTTTACATAGTGGAGCTGGAGAACTAAGCACACCTGTAGAAATTAAATTAGAAGTTTGCCATAAATTATTTCTTCCTGCAATTGGCGAATTCAAACAAGCTTGCATTCTAGCTTTTTGTCCATAAGTAAACATTCGATTACAATAAGAGTAGTCCATTGCATTTTGAACATTGTCAACCACATTGCCGCATGATTTACCAGCAAGATTACAACTTAACCAACCGATTGTAGGTGGGGTATCTGCTACCAAATCATCAACATTACAATCTTTAGCAGTATCTGCACAAGGATAATAGTAAAAATCAGGAACATTATTCCCACCCCAAATGTGTTGTAAATTTAGGTAGTGTCCGCATTCGTGAGCAAATGCAACCGAATGTGTATAATCCGAAGTTCCAATACTACCAACATAATTAGAAGTAATAACAATTCCATCCCAAGCAGGAATAGAATCAGCATCAGCAGGCCAAACACAATGACCTGCAAGTCCCGCCGCATTTTGAACAATATAAACATTTAAGTATTTATCTGGGGGCCAATGAATAAGTGATTTTACAGAGTGGTCACCGATAGAAGTTAATGAAGAAGCAATTCGATTGATTCCGCTAGTACAATTGCCATTTGGATCTAGTTGTGCTAATCGAAATTCAATTTCACAATCGGCATGTAACGGTTTAAAAACAGAAACTATAGAACTAGTATCAGCAAGTTGTTTACGAAATGTTTTATTTACAATATCTAATCCATCTTTTATTTGAGCATCCGAAATATTTTCACTGCCATAATTATGTATAACATGGAAAACCACCGGAATAATATAAGTTATTGGAGGTGCCTTTTTGAATAAAAATCAGAGACAAATTGTTTGGTAAATGTGTCAAGTACTATATCGCGCTTAATAACAGCCTGCGCAACCTTAGGATTCTTCTTTAAGGTATTGATTCGCATTTCATCTGCTCCACAATATTTTAAATTCACTTGAGCATTGATAATATAAACCAATATATTGGTTAATAATAGAAAAAGTTGTTTCTTCATAATTTAATTAATACAAAAATAAACAATTTAGAAGTTTTTATTAAATTTTTGTTAAAACTTTAATAGTACCTTATTTTGCGTTACCTTCGTTTCTCAAAATACGGCTTGTGTCTGACAGTATAGTAATAATACCTACTTACAATGAAAAAGAAAATATTGAACGAATGATTCGTAAAGTATTTTCATTATCCTTTCCATTTCATTTATTAATTGTTGATGACGGTTCGCCTGATGGTACTGCTGATATAGTAAAAAAGTTAATGCAGGAATTCCCAGAACGCTTATTTATAGAAGAACGCAAAGGCAAATCAGGCTTAGGCACTGCTTATATTCATGGATTTAAGTGGGCATTGCAACGTAAGTATGAATATATATTTGAAATGGATTGCGACTTTTCTCACAATCCAGATGATTTAATTCGCTTGCGTGATGCCTGTGTAAATGGCGCAGATGTAGCAATTGGGTCAAGGTATGTTGATGGCGGGAAAATAGAGAATTGGCCAAGAGGCAGAGTACTTATGTCTTACTATGCTTCTGTGTATGTGCGAATAGTATTAGGAGTGGATTTACATGATACTACTGCAGGTTTTAAATGTTACAGGAGAAAAGTATTACAAAATATAGATTTCAAGGATATTAAATTTGTTGGTTATGCCTTTCAAATTGAAATGAAATACACTGCATATAAACTTGGATTTAAAATTGTAGAAGTTCCAATAACATTTACAGACAGGGTTGAAGGTGTTTCGAAAATGAGTAAAGGAATATTTAAAGAAGCATTTTGGGGAGTACTACAGATGCGATTCAAGAAAATTAATCAATTGAAAGCTCTTTAAACAAAGGGCTTTTTTATTATCATGAGAACACTAATCATAAATGCAAATATTGTAAACGAAAATAAAATTATCAAAAGCAATGTGCTGATTGTTGATAATTTGATTTCGAAAATCTCTGCGAATTCAGCCGACATGAATGCTGATAGAATTATTAATGCAGAAGGAAAGTATTTATTTCCGGGATGCATTGATGATCAAGTGCATTTTCGTGAGCCTGGACTTACTCATAAAGGAGAGATATATACAGAAGCAAAGGCTGCTGTGGCGGGAGGTGTAACTTCTTTTATGGAAATGCCTAATACTGTTCCAAATGTTTTTACTCAGGAATTACTAGAAGATAAATATAAACGTGCTTCTGAAATATCGCTTGCAAATTATTCCTTTTTTATGGGTGCATCCAACGATAATCTGGATGAAGTATTAAAAACAAATCCTCGGAATGTATGTGGAATAAAGGTATTTATGGGTTCTTCAACAGGAAATATGCTGGTGGATAAACGAGAAACACTGGAAGGATTATTTTCGAAATGCAATTTATTAATTGCCACACATTGTGAAGATGAAGCTATTATTAAACATAATATGCAAGTGTATAGAGAGAAATATGGAGAGGATGTTCCGATGGAATGTCATCCGCTGATTCGAAGTGAGGAAGCATGTTATAAGTCGTCGGCAATGGCTGTGGAGCTGGCGAAGAAATATAATACACGATTACATATTCTTCATATTTCCACAGAAAAAGAATTGGAATTATTTGATAATACAATTCCTTTGAAAGAAAAAAGAATTACTGCAGAAGCCTGTGTTCATCACCTTTGGTTTAGTGATGCTGATTATAAAACAAAAGGTTCGTTGATAAAGTGGAATCCTGCTGTAAAAAAAGCGAGTGACAGAGACGCTATTTTAAAAGGTGTACAGGAAAATAAAATTGATGTGATTGCCACTGACCATGCACCACATACATTAGAAGAAAAAGCACAGACTTATTTTAAAGCTCCATCAGGTGGTCCACTAGTACAGCATTCTTTGGTTGCTATGCTTGAGCTTTATCATCAAAAGAAAATTACACTAGAAAAAATTGTAGAGAAGATGGCACACGCTGTTGCTGATTGTTTCAGAATAGAAAAAAGAGGATATATCAGAGAAGGTTATGCAGCTGATTTAGTGTTGGTGGATTTGAATAATAACTGGACCGTTGACAAATCAAATATATTGTATAAGTGCGAATGGTCTCCATTTGAAGGGGTTACGTTCCATTCTAAAATTGTCCAGACATTTGTAAACGGCAATCTCGTTTATGATAATGGCGTGTTTGATGAAAGCAAAAAAGGAGAACGACTTCTGTTTAGAGTTAATTAATCTTTATTTATTTTAATACGTTGCTTTATTATTTCGCAAAACTTTTAGCCAATCCATTTTATCGGGTATTTTACAAATTGGATTTTAAGGGACTTGATAAAATACCTAAGGGGAAGCCTATTGTGTTGGCACCAAATCATGTGAATGCATTTATTGATGCCATGGTTATTGCGATGCTGGTGAAACAGGATGTCCATTTCTTTGCGCGAGGCGATGTTTTTAAGAAGCCACTTGCTAAATGGGTTCTAAATCAATTAAAAATGTTCCCAATGTATCGTTTGCAGGAGGGATATTCTGAATTGAAGAAGAATGATAAGACTTTTGAAATTTGCAGAAACCTATTAGCTAATAATAAAACTTTATTGATTTTTCCGGAAGCAATATGCATTCAGGAAAAACGCTTAAAGCCTCTGAAGAAAGGGTTATCAAGAATCATATTCCAAACCGAAGAGTCTTTTGATTTTACAAAAGATGTGTTAGTTGTTCCTATTGGCTTAAACTATTCCGATGCCAAAAGTTTTCGCAGTAAATTGTTTATTGATTGTGGCAAGCCAATGTCGATAAAGGAATATGAAGAGCGCTATAAACAGGATAAAGTAAGAACGATTAACGAGTTCACCAAAACTCTTGAACAGAAAATTACAGAGCGATTAATCATCATAAAGAATAAGGAGAATGATGAGTTGGTAACTGCGTTGGAACAAATATATCTCAATGTTTGGATGAAGGAGAAAAAGTCCGATATAAAAGATTCATTCTGCCAATATCAGTCGGAAAGAGAAATAGTAGCAATGGTAAATATGATGGATATAGAGTATCCTGAATTGATTTTATCGTTACGAAATAAAACTGCTCATTATACGAAGTTATTAGCAAAAGCAAGGTTACAAGATTCAATATTGCATCCAGATGCAATTAGCAAGATGAATTTCGGAACTTTTCTATTGGAGAGTATTATTATCTATTTGTGTATGCCCATTTATTGGTTAGGATTATTGGTTAATTATCCTCCATATTTAATGGCAAAGAAGATGACTTATAAGAAGGTAAAGAATGTTGAATTTCTTGCATCAATGTATATGAATATTACAATGTTTCTTTGGTTGTTTTATTTTGCTTTTCAGTTAATAATCGTTAGTACTGTTTTTCATAATTGGCTATTGCTATCTCTTTATGCAAGTACAATAATCATATTAGGCATATTTGATTTGAAGTTTCATCCATTGATGAAAAGGATATTTGGACGATGGAGATTGCTGCGGATGGTACGTAAAGACAGAAGTACTGTGGAGGAAATAGTGAGCACCAGAGTTGATATCATAAAAGAAATAGAGCAGATGAAGCGAATATTTGTTGCTTCATTG
>CAIRRW010000187.1 GCA_903881065.1 uncultured Bacteroidota bacterium | reverse complement strand
TTGATTCTAAAAGAACATTGCCTTAATATTTTATTAATTTACAAGTTATTACGTATCACATGAAATAAAAAGAGTTTCGTATTTCTACGAAACTCTTTTTTATTACTCATAAATTAAAGCAGAATCTTAATTATTCCATCACCAATTTCTTTATTTCTTTTGCTGTTGACGATTGTAACGTAACAAAATAAATTCCTTTCGACAGGTTTAATTCCTTTGTATTTAAAGTTTTTGAATGAGCTCCTTCATATTGCATTCCTTCATTAATGGTAGATAATGTTTTGCCTACAACATCTGTAATAGTAATATTAACAGCTGAAGGCGAAGTTAAATTATAGTTCAGAACAACATTTTCAGTACTCGGATTAGGAGATAAAGTAACATTAAAACTAGTTGCAGAAAGTTCATTTACTCCCGCTCCCGAACGATGGATATCCTGATAAGCAACATTAGTAATAGTTACGGTGGTGCCTACCATCGTGCCATCAATTTCCAACACAGGTATTTGTTTGCCTGCCGCCAGCCATTTATATTCTACGCGCTTAGGCTGTGCAATGTTGGTTCCAAAGCCAAGTGTAGAAATACTGATAGTATCAACACTGGTAATTATTGATTTTACACGTAAAGTTTGATAGGTGTTGGAAGGAGTAGTTAACGTCCCCCAACCATCCACCACATTTACCCGATGGCCTGTTTGCCCATAATATCCAACTGTTGGAATAGGCAGGCCATATTTGTAATCACATGAATCAGTGTTTCCATAATTCATCGGAATGGTATACACCACATCATCCGACGAAAAAATAAAAGGCAGCGGTGTGCCATTGATAGTATATCCCGAACCGGTTTGTTTTAGTGAGGAAGACGATTCTTTGAAAAAATCATAAGCAGCAGTTATCGATACGCCTGGTATCGGTAGGCTAGTGATAGTATGGTTTTGGGTGCCATAGGATGTATTAAAGATATTAAATAATAAAGCGAAAATAGAGGAGAAGGTTTGAGGTTTATCAAACTTCCGTTCCTGCTGACTATTAAATGTAAGTGTGGAATAATCCCAATTGTAATTTGCGCCTGTCAGCGTTTCGTCAATTGAGCCAATAGTATTAGTAACACTTACCAATACCGAATCGCCGGCTATCGGCATATCGCTGTTTCCAATAGTAATCTGAGCTTCGGTAGTCATAGCTACTGATAGAAATGAAATAAAGAATGTAATTTTTTTCATGATTGATTTATTTTAGGGTAAAAATAAGAAATAATATTTTGTTATCAAATTTCAACATAAAAAAAGCTTCGTATTGTTAAGGAGCTATAATTATCACATCGTAATGTTATCAATCTGATTGACTAAGAAATGCCATTCTTCTATTTTATTCACTTTTTAATTGTTTAACTGAATGAAAATTAATTTATAATATGATTTCAAGAGTTTTTAAAGTTATCTTTTTACATAAATCACCTAAAAAAATCCAATATTAAAGTGCATTTTTAAGGAAGTGAGCAAAATCAACTCTTTGAGCCCAACTCCCACGGTCAGGTAGGGCTCAAAGAGTTCTTTTTGCCATATTCCCTCCTGGGAACTGACCTCAATGAGTTCTTTTAATAAACTTGCTCCTTAAAGAGTCTATAAAAAGATTCGTTTTTGCTTATCTTGATGTGTCAAGTTGATATAAAGCTTTCTCTTTTGCCCACTTGCCAGTATTTAGAACTAAAATGAGGTTTGTTG
>CAIRRW010000186.1 GCA_903881065.1 uncultured Bacteroidota bacterium | reverse complement strand
CCGTATCATTCTTCTTCTGTAGAAAGTATTCTTGCAAATATTAGAGGTATTAAAATTTGTTATCCTTCCAGCGGTGCTGATTTAAAGGGCCTTATGAAAGCTGCATATTACGACCCTAACCCTGTAATAATGCTCGAGCACAAAGGTTTGTACTGGAGTAAAATAAAAGGTACCGAAGATGCACGAACCATTGAGCCTGACGAAGATTATATCATTCCTTTGGGCAAAGCAAGGATTGTTCAGGAAGCACCAATCAACAGTAATCAATCAACAATAACAATTATTACCTACGGAATGGGCGTGTATTGGGCTATGAATGCAGCCAAAGATTTCCCGAATCAAGTAGAGATAATAGATTTGCGAACCATAAATCCACTGGATGAAGAAACTGTTTTAGTTTCAGTTAAGAAACATGGAAAATGTATGGTACTTACCGAAGAGCCATATAACAATGGATTTGCACAGGCTTTATCAGGAAGGATTTCTAAATTCTGTTTTGAATATTTGGATGCTCCTGTGGAAGTAATAGGTGCTGAAAATTTACCAGCTATTCCTTTAAACTCTACGTTGGAAGCTACTATGTTGCCCAATGCAACCAAGGTTTCAAAAGCAATTGGTGATTTATTGAATTACTAAAACCAAACAGTTTCTTCAAATCCTACAAACACACCGCCATCTCTAATTTCTATGGGGTACGTTCGTGCGGCATCACCACCGCCACTTGTAGCTCTGCCCGTTTTTAAATCAAATGAATATCTATGAACCGGACAAACAACGCCTCCTTCCTTTGTACAAAATCCATTTCCCAGTGAAGCGCCATTATGTGGACATTTATCCTGAACTGCAAAAAATCCTTCCTCAGTATGCGCAACACATAGCTTTTTATTATTTATTAAAATAGTAGTTACCCGTCCTTCTGCAATTTGATTATTAGCTGCAACAAGAGATTCAAAAAGCTTATGCCATTTGATTCTTTTCTTGAAGAACATTATTTAGCAAGAAAAGAATTTATATTCTTCTCCACCCTGCTCAACACATTGCTTACATCGGCTTTTACAAATTTTTCGCCAACTATATTTTCATACAATTCAATATATCTTTCGGAAATTGAAGCGATAATTTCTTCTGTCATTTCAGGTATTTCCTGTCCGTCTTTTCCTTGAAATCCATTATCCATTAGCCATTCACGCACAAACTCCTTTGATAATTGTTTCTGCGCTTCTCCTTTTTGTTGACGTGCTTCATATCCTTCCTTATAAAAATAACGGGAAGAATCAGGTGTATGTATTTCATCAATTAAAAATATCCTGCCATCCTTTTTACCGAATTCATATTTAGTATCTACCAATATCAATCCCATCCTAGCTGCTATTTCAGTACCTCTTTGAAAAACAGCACGAGTATATTTTTCCAATAGCTCATAGTCCTCTTTCGAAACAATTCCTTGTTTCAAAATTTCTTCTTTTGAAATATCTTCATCATGACCAACTGAAGCCTTAGTTGTTGGAGTGATGAGAGGTTCCGGGAATTTATCATTTTCTTTCATCCCTTCCGGCATCTGAACACCGCATAGCATACGTTTCCCTGCTTTGTATTCTCTCCATGCATGACCTGATAAATATCCGCGAATAACCATTTCAACTTTGAACGGTTCGCAGAAAAGTCCAACAGTAACCATTGGATCGGGCACAGCAATAACCCAGTTAGGTACTATATCTTTTGTAGCTTCCAAAAACTTTGCAGCAATTTGATTCAGTACTTGTCCTTTATAAGGTATACCTTTCGGCAACACCACATCAAAAGCAGATATTCTATCGCTTACTATCATTACTAATTTTTCATCGCTAATGTTATATACATCGCGTACTTTTCCTTTGTAGTAACCTTTTTGTTTCGGGAAATTAAATTTTGTTTCTGTTATTGCATTCATTTTTTAAAAATTTATTTTTGGGATTTATACTTGTAATTTTATTTCTTCTCATATTGTTCAATAATTCTCTTCACTATTTTGTGGCGAATCACATCTGTTCCATCCAGTTCAATAATATCAATTCCTTCCACATCTTTCAAAATACGCTGTGCATGAGGTAAGCCCGAAGGCTGATGTTTTGGTAAATCAATTTGAGTGATGTCTCCTGTAATCACAAACTTTGCTGATGTACCCATTCTTGTCAGGAACATTTTCAATTGTGCTTCAGTTGCATTTTGTGCCTCATCAAGTATTACAAATGCATTATCCAATGTTCTGCCTCGCATAAAAGCAAGCGGTGCAATTTGTATTACCCTGTTTTCTATATAATACGAAAGCTTTTCAGGAGCAATCATATCGCCCAGTGCATCATATAAAGGCTGTAAATACGGGTCGAGTTTATCTTTTAAATCTCCTGGCAAAAATCCAAGATTTTCCCCTGCTTCCACTGCAGGACGGGTAAGAACGATTTTTTTTACTTCTCTGTTTTTTAATGCTCGTACTGCCAAAGCCACAGCAGTATATGTTTTGCCGGTTCCTGCAGGACCAATAGCAAACATCATATCATTCTTTTTTAGGCTTTCCACCATTCGGCGTTGATTTTCTGTTCGCGCTTTTATTATTAATCCGCTGTTTCCAAAAACTAAAACATCATCACCAATCCCATCCGATGCTCCATTCGCCTTGTTCCCAAAGCGGTTCGCACCACCTCCTAAAATTTGTTCAACAGCATTATCAGTTAAATTTCCGTACCTATTATAATAAGCAGTCAACACATTCACCACCATTTCCATCTGGTTCACATCTTCTTCCTCTCCGCTAACTTTAATGGTTTCGCCTCGTCCAACAATTTTTAAATTCGGAAATCGTTTCTTTATCAACTCTAATTTCGAGTCGTTAACGCCATATAAATCGATGGGTGCAATATCTTCAAGAATAATTTTCTTATCTATCAAGGGGCTTTATTCTTAATACTTACTACTTTTTTAATTTAATGCACGAAAATAACATATTTTTGCCTACTGAATAGGAAAAGAAAGCTTTTAAAGAATTAGAATTTACTAACAAATGGCAATTATCACGCTCACAACCGATTTCGGAACAAAGGATCACTACGTGAGTGCTATAAAAGGTGCT
>CAIRRW010000185.1 GCA_903881065.1 uncultured Bacteroidota bacterium | reverse complement strand
GTGTAAGTGATTTACAGGTTGAATTAATTAATACAGTTGCTGATCATCAGATGTTATATAGCCTTGCGAAGAAACATGGCGGAGAAATGGTGTATCCAAATCAGTTGGAAAAATTAGTTACCGACCTTAATAAAAGAGAAGATATTAAATCAGTTTCTTATACTGATAAGAAACTTACTGATTTGATAAATGTAAAATGGATTTTCTTTTTGCTTCTATTCTTTATGAGTTTCGAATGGTTTATGCGTAAGCGTAACGGCGCAAATTAACCGTATAATTCATCGAAATTGACAACAATCATTGTTCACCTTAATTAAATTACCTAATTTTACTAAATAATAACTAACTAATATCATATGTTGACAGCAGATTCGACCCTAGTGAAAGTTCAAAAAACACCTCAATCAAGGATTAAAGAAATTGATTTTAAGAATCTGACTTTCGGTAAAATATTTGCCGACCATATGTTTGTCTCGGACTTTAAAGATGGCGAATGGACTGATTCCAGAATAGTTCCTTACGGGCAAGTAATGATGAGCCCTGCTACGTCTGCCTTACATTACGGGCAATCTATCTTTGAAGGAATGAAAGCTTACAAGAATGATAAAGGAGAGGTACAGTTATTTCGTCCTTTGGAAAACTATAAACGAATAAATATCTCAGCGGATAGAATGGCTATGCCCACAATTCCTCAGGAAATATTTATGGAAGGATTAAAACAACTGGTAAAACTTGATAGTCAATGGGTACCTACAACACCCGGTGCTTCCCTTTATATACGCCCTTTCTTAATTGGTACCGATGAATATATTGGAGTGAAGCCTTCAGATGAATATCGTTTTTATATCATAACTGCTCCGGGTGGCGCGTATTATAACGAACCTGTAAAAGTGCTTGTAGAAACCAACTTCATTCGTGCGGTAGAAGGAGGAGTAGGTTATGTAAAAGCTTCCGGAAATTATGGTCGTTCCCTCTACCCTACCCGATTGGCGCAGCAACGCGGTTATCATCAGATAATATGGACAGATGCACGTAATCATCGTTACCTGGAAGAATCAGGAACAATGAATCTGATGTTTGTAATTGATGATGTATTAATTACTGCACCTTTGGGAGATACAATATTGGCAGGCATTACACGCGACAGTGTTTTGACATTGGCTCGCGACTGGCGCATGAAAGTACAGGAAAGAAAGATCAGTATTGATGAAGTTATTGATGCTCATAAACGTGGAACTCTTCAGGAAGCTTTCGGAACGGGAACTGCAGCGACGATTGCACATATTTCTTTGATTGGCTTTGAAGGAAAAGATTATGAGCTGCCTCCTGTTGAAGGAAGGATATTCTCTAATCGGGTTTCTCAGGAACTTGATAATATAAGAACTGGTAAAACTGAAGACATTCATAACTGGATGTATAAAATATAAGTTGTAAAGTTTAAAGCTAAAAAGTCCGTTACAATCAATTGTAACGGACTTTTCTTTTGATTAAATCAAGCTATTTCAGTTCGAGTAAAACAACGTTTTCTACGTGATGAGTTTGTGGAAACATATCTACCGGTTGCACTTTAATTACTTTATATTTAGTATCGAGTAATTGTAAATCACGAGCCTGAGTGGCAGGATTACAACTTACATACACAATTCTTCGGGGTTCAATTTCCAGAATTTTTTTAGTTACATCTTCGTGCATTCCTGCGCGTGGCGGGTCAGTGATGATAATGTCAGGTTTGCCATTGGCATTAATAAAATCATTATCCATTACATCTTTTAAATCTCCTGCATAAAAAGATGTATTTGTAATATTGTTTATCTGCGAGTTTATCTTTGCATCTTCTATTGCAGCAGGCACATATTCAACACCTACAACCTTCTTTGCCTGATGGGCTACAAAGTTAGCAATGGTACCAGTTCCGGTGTATAAATCATAAACCACATCTGTACTTTTGATGGCTGCAAAATCTCTTGTAACTTTATATAATTGATATGCCTGTTCTGAATTTGTTTGATAAAAACTCTTTGGACCAATCTTGAATTTAAGTCCCTCCATATTCTCATAGATACTATCATTCCCTTTAAATAGAATGATGTCAAGGTCGCTGATTGTGTCGTTCCGCTTGGCATTGATTACATATTGCAAGGATGTTATCTGAGGGAACTTATTGGCTAGATGATTCAGCAGGTTTTCGATAATTGGTTTATCATCGTAATGAAAAGAAACAATCAACATCCACTCGCCTGTGGAAGTGCTGCGGATAATGATGTTGCGAAGCAAACCTATCTGTTCGCGCAAATCAAAGAATGGAAGATTATTTTCCAGGGCATACTTTCTTATTTCATTTCTAATTGCATTTGAAGGTTCTTCCTGCAGATAACAAGTGTCAATGTCAAGTATTTTATCAAACATGCCGGGGATGTGAAAACCCAATGCATTGCGGGTTATTTCATCTTTGCCTTCGCCAAAAGAAATGTTCTTATCATTTACCTGTTCGATTGTTAGCCACTTTTTATTGGAGAATGTAAATTCCAGTTTGTTTCTGTAATGATAAGTTTTTGCTGAAGGGATAATCTGTTGAATCTCCGGCAACTCAATTTTTGCAATCCGTGTAAGAGCATCTGTAACTTGCTTTTGCTTGTAAAACAATTGAGATTCATACTTCATGTTCTGCCATTTGCATCCTCCACATGTTCCGAAATGGCTGCAAACAGGGTCTGTTCGTTTATCCGAAAAGGAATGTATTTTGATTGCCTTGCCTTCTCTGAATTTGTTTTTCTTGCGTGTAACCTGCACATCGACTACATCTCCCGGAACTGCATCTTTAATGAATATAACTACTTCATCCATTCTTCCCACTGCCTGTCCGTCTGAACTGGCATCAATTACGGTTATGTTTTCTAATATTGGTAATACCTTTTTATTGCTTCTCATTGTTCCGCAAAAGTAAGTAAAGTATTATGATATTTTGATTTTGTCCTTCAACAAGCTCTGGATGACAGTTTGCGGGTATTGCATTGCGGGTTACGCGCATTAGGGATTGCAGTGGAAATCCTTTTTGCTTTTCCGATAACCGGGATTGGCTGGTAAGCGGTGCAAAAAGATTGGAACGTAAAGCCCGACCCCTGCGCTTTTCAGCAGGGGAAATGCCCAGGTAATTCCAGATTACAGATTGCAAATTGCAGATTTATTAGTCGATTCGGGATGATGCCTTCGGAAATTTTGCTTAATTTTGTTATCTTAATTATAGACTTATGGAAATTATTATGAGCGAAAAAGCTGCGGCGGATAGAGCAATAGAACTGGAAAATAAATATGGTGCGCATAATTATCATCCGTTGCCGGTGGTGCTTGAACGCGGCGAAGGCGTGTATGTGTGGGATGTAAATGGAAAGCAATATTTTGATTTCCTGTCGGCTTATAGTGCAGTTAATCAGGGACATTGTCACCCGAAGATTGTTTCTGCCCTTGTGGAACAGGCGCAGAAATTGACCCTTACGTCACGTGCTTTTTATAATGACTGTCTGGGAGAGTATGAAAAATTTATAACTGATTACTTTGGATTTGATAAGGTATTGCCGATGAATACCGGTGCTGAAGGTGTGGAGACTGCATTGAAACTGGCTCGTAAGTGGGCGTATGAAGTAAAAGGTGTTGCAGGAAACGAAGCTATGATTATTGTTTGTAAAAACAATTTTCATGGTCGCACTATTGCCATTGTTTCGGCGAGTAATGACCCTGATGCAAGAAATAACTTTGGACCTTTTGCTCCAGGAATTATTTCCGTAGAATTTAATAATGTTGCTGCTTTGGCTGAAGCATTAAAGAATAAAAATGTTGCAGGTTTTTTAATTGAACCTATTCAAGGTGAGGCTGGAGTGGTAGTTCCGGATGAAGGATATTTGAAAAAGTGTTTTGATTTATGCAAACAGCACAATGTTTTGTTTATTGCCGATGAGATTCAATCGGGATTGGGCAGAACCGGTAAACGATTGGCTTGTGACCATGAAAATGTTCATCCTGATATTTTAATTTTGGGTAAAGCTCTTTCGGGCGGAACATACCCTGTTTCTGCGGTGTTGGCGAATGATGATATTATGCTTTGCATAAAACCGGGTCAGCATGGAAGTACGTATGGCGGAAATCCGATTGCATGTAAAGTAGGTATAGCAGCTCTTTCGGTATTAAGAGACGAACAATTATCCGAGAACTCGGAGCGATTAGGAAAGATATTATTAAAGGAATTAAAATCAATACAGGCTGAATACCCTGAATTGGTGAAGCTTGTGAGAGGCAAAGGTTTATTCTGCGCCATGGTAATTACCGAACGCAATGGAAATTCGGCTTGGGAAGTATGTCTTGAATTAATGAAAAACGGATTGCTTGCAAAGCCTACACATGGCGATATTATTCGCTTTGCGCCGCCTCTTGTTATTAATGAAGAACAATTGATAGAGTGTGTTTCTATTATAAGGAAGACGCTGAAAGGTTTTTAAAGAGGAATTCTGCTTTTCAATTAAACTTGACAAATATAATGAAAAACAATAATATTTTTTCTTTTGTGAACATAAATCTCTTTGTAAAAAATAAATATCGAAATGTTGCAGGAAAGCAAAAATTATCTATATTTGCACCCCGCAAGTAAAAATGCGGTAATTAATAAGTTATAAAAATAAGTAAAAAATGGCAAATCACAAATCAGCAATCAAAAGAATCCGTTCTAACGATGCTAAAAGACTAAGAAATAGATATCAGGCAAAAACAATGCGTAATGCATTGAAGGATTTAAGAGAAGATGCAAGCAAAAAATCTGCTTCGGAAAAACTTCCTAAAGTTATTGCTATGGTTGATAAATTAGCAAAGAAAAGCGTTATTCACAAAAACAAAGCAGCCAATTTAAAGTCTAAATTGACTAAAAAAGTAAACGCTCTTAAAGCGTAAAACTTTAATTCATTAATACAAATAAGGAGAGCTCTGCATGTATGCGGGGCTTTTTTTATGAATTTTTATTACCTTTATAAACCAATTTTAATGGACGATTACAAACAACCTTTCGGGATAAAATCCTGGGCAGAAGAAGACAGACCTCGCGAAAAGTTGTTAGGCAAAGGTAGGCATGTACTAACCGAAGCTGAGTTAATCGCAATTTTAATCGGTTCGGGAAGTAAAGATGAAACGGCAGTAGAATTATCAAAACGCATTTTAATAAGCGTAGGAAATAATTTAAATGAATTGGGGAAATTATCGGTTCAGGAACTGATAAAGTTTAAAGGGGTAGGAGAAGCGAAAGCCATAAGCATTATAGCTGCTTTGGAATTAGGGAGAAGAAGAAAAGAAACTGAAAATATTAAACGTGAAAGAATAACTACAAGCAAAGATGTATTTGAGATAATGAAATCGTCGATGCTGGATTTACCTCATGAAGAATTTTGGTTGGTGATTTTGAACCGGGCGAATGCATTTATTAAAAAGGAATTGATAAGCAGAGGAGGGGTTACAGGAACGGTGGTTGATACAAAGATTATTTTTAAAGCTGCTGTCGAAAATTATGCAAGTTCAATAATTATTTGTCACAATCATCCTTCAGGAAATTTAAAACCAAGTGATGCAGATATTAAGATTACAAAGAATATAAAAGAAGCAGGCAAAATAATGGAAATTCCGTTGGCAGATCATTTAATAATAACTGATGAAGGTTATTATAGTTTCGCGGATGAAGGAATACTTTAGTAAATTATGAGTCAACTTAAGATACTTACAATAATAGGCGCTCGTCCACAAATAATAAAATCTGTTGCTTTAAGCAGGGCAATCAGGAATAAATTTTCTGATCAATTGAAAGAATTAGTTGTGCATACAGGACAGCATTATGATGATAATATGTCTGATGTCTTTTTTACTGAACTTGAAATTTCAAAACCCAAATACAATCTTAATGTCGGCTCAGGGGGGCATGGAAAGCAGACGGCCATGATGATTGACGCAATTGAAGAAATACTTTTTATTGAGAACCCGAATTGTGTTGTCGTTTATGGTGATACAAATTCAACATTGGCAGGAGCCTTGGCGGCTTCAAAAATTCATATCCCGGTTATACATATAGAAGCAGGATTGAGGTCCTATAATAAATCGATGCCTGAAGAAATTAATCGTATAATGTGCGACCATGTTTCAACGCTCTTATTTTCTCCTACTAAAGCAGGTTTTAATAATCTGATAAAAGAAGGCTTCAAAGAGAATAACAAACCTCCTTATTCAATTGACAATCCAAAGGTATTTCACTGTGGTGATGTTATGTTTGACAATAGCATACACTTCTCTTTAATTGCAGAGGAAACAACAACAATACTTAAAGATAATAGTCTTGAAGCAGATAAATATATTTTAGCAACAATTCATCGAAATAACAACACAGACGATGCAGTTCGATTAAACACATTATTTAATGCAATTAATAAGATAGCAAAGAAAAATGAAATTAAGGTTGTGATTCCTTTGCATCCGCGTACTGCAAAATTATTGCCTCAGAATCTTTCGTCTTCCTTATATACTGAAATTAAAACATCCAAGTATTTTAGGATAATTGATCCTGTTTCATTTCTTGAAATGATTGCGCTTGAAAAAAATGCTCAATTGATAATTACCGATAGTGGAGGAGTTCAGAAAGAAGCTTTCATTTTCAAGAAACCATGTATAATCTTACGCCCGGAAACAGAATGGATAGAATTAGTAGAAAGCGGCGCAGCAATTATTGCCGATGCAGACGAACAAAATATTATTAACGCATATAATACGTTCTTAACAAAGAAAGATATTATGTTCCCTAATACTTTTGGAGATGGTAAGGCATCGGAATTTATTTGCAGTGAAATTATTAAACTAATAAACTAAATTATGTTGTTAGTATACACTCGTAAAGTAACACATCGCAATAAATATATTTTTAACCTTTTGTTTAAGGATATTCTTGGTATTGATTTTAAGCTCACTGCTGATAGCGAAGAATTCAAGTTGAATAAAGGGGCAAAATTAAGTTATACCAATAGCCCAATAGGAGATGAATTGTTTTTTGTTTCACGCAATTTACTTTTTGAAACTGGAATAACAGAACAGAATATTTCTGTATTCGAATTTAACAGCACTAAAGTCTTTTTTGCGACAGGAAAAGCTTCTGTTTTCCCCTTTGATATTTTTGCAGCAAGTTTTTATTTAGTTTCTCGTTACGAAGAATATTTGCCGCATATAAGAGACGAACACGACAGGTTTGATGCAAAAGACAGTCTGGCGTTTATGAATGGGTTTCTGCAAAAACCTGTGGTTAACATTTGGGCCGGATGGATAAAAGAAATACTAATTAAAAAATTTCCTGAACTTGTTTTCCCTGAAAAGAAATATGAATTTATTTCTACAATTGATATTGACAATGCATATGCTTATAGAGAGAAAGGATTTGCCAGAACAATTGGAGGATATTTAAAATCTTTATCTTCTTTTAATATCCAGGAATTAACGCAGAGAACACAGGTATTATTAGGGAATGAAAAAGACCCTTATGATACATATGATTTTCAGTTGGAAATTCTAAAGAAATACAAATTCAAAAGTATCTATTTTTTTCTCTTAGGTGATTATGGAGTGAACGATAAAAACCTACCAATTGAAAGTAAGAAATTCCAATCATTAATTAAAATGCTTGGAGATTATGCAGATATCGGAATTCATCCTTCTTATGGTTCAAATAAAAGCAAGGAACAGTTAAAAAAAGAAGTTTTACGTTTATCCAAAGTTCTACATCGTGATATATCAAAAAGCCGTCAGCATTTTTTAAAATTAACTTTACCTGAAACGTATCGTAATTTAATTGACCTCGATATAACAGATGACTATACTATGGGATTTGCTTCACAAGTCGGATTCAGAGCCAGTATTTGCAGTACTTTTAACTTTTATGATTTAGATAATGAAGTAGAAACGAAATTAAGGGTTCATCCTTTTGCTATAATGGAAGGCACATTAAAGTATCATATGAATGTTCATCCGGAAGATGTGCTGCAAAAAATCAAACCACTTATTGATGAAGTGAGAGCAGTTAATGGTGTATTTATCAGTCTTTGGCATAATGATACAATAAACAATCAAAATATTTGGCAAGGTTGGCAGAAGGTATATGAAGAGATGGTAAAATATGCGACCACTTAATATCGCAAGGATTAAAAAATGTTTAAACAAATTGCACTAAAATATGCACCTGAATTTTTGTTGGAATTGGGAAAACGATTTAAAAAAAATCGTCGCAGGCATCAATTACATAAACAACAAAACTTTAATGGGGGAATTACAAAGGAAAGATTAATTGATGATTTTAAAAAAATCGGCTTGAAAAATGGGGATTCTGTTTTAGTGCATAGCAGCATGAGTAAAATTGGATATGTTGATGGAGGATCTAAAACAATTGTTGACGCATTGAGTGAAACAATTGGCGAAACAGGAACACTTTTATTTCCTTCCTTCCCCGCTTCAGGAAGAAATAGAGATTATTTAGAAGAACTTCCTTTTTTTGATGTTAAAAATACTACTTCAAAAATGGGTAGTATTACTGAATATTTCAGGCAGCTTGATAATGTTTCTCGAAGTATGCACCCTACTGATTCTGTTTGTGCAAAAGGTCCTTTGGCTGATTATTATACTAATTCTCATTATGCACAGTTAACACCTTATAATGAATTTTCGCCTTTCAGAAAACTTTGCAACAAAAGAGGAAAGATTTTAATGCTTGGAACAACTTTAAATGGTGCTTGCACTAACCTCCATACTTTGGAAGATGCTTTGGATTTTAAGTTTCCGGTGTATGATGAAAAAATATATTCAGTTAAAATTATTGATTCGGAAGGGAAAAAATCTGAGGTTAAAACAAAAGTCCATAATCCCGAATATTCTGCGAGAAGAAACTGCGATGCGCTGAAACCTATGTTTGAGAGAGAAAATGTGCTGATAAACGGAATGATTGGCGAAGCAAAAAGTATGTTGATTGATGCAGATAAAATGTTGGAATCAATGATTCGGAATTATAAAGAAAAAGGAGTAACTATGTATACTCCTTACGGCAGTTAGTTAATTTAAATGAACATATACATTACACTTGATTATGAAATTTACTTTGGTGAAAACCATGGTACAGTCGAGAAATGTATTATTTATCCAACATCAGAACTTATTCGAATTGCTGAAACTCATGATGTAAGATTTTGTTTTTTTATTGATTGTGGTTTCATTTTTAAAATTGCTGAATACAAAGTAAAATATCCACATCTTGAAAAAGATTACAACGCTATAACTCAACAAGTAAAATACCTTTCTGATACTGGCCATGATATACAATTACATATTCATCCGCATTGGGAAGATAGTTATTATGATGGAGAACGTTGGATTATAAATATAAAAAGATACAAATTAGTTGATTTCAATGAAACAGAAATAGCAGATATTGTATTTCGATACAAAAAGGTATTGACAGATATAACAGGTAAATCAATTTTCGCGTATCGCGCCGGAGGTTGGTGTTTACAACCTTTTTCAAAAATTAAAAAAGCATTTATTGAAAACCAAATCACTTTGGATAGCAGCGTTTTCCGAAATGGATATTATTCATCAGAACATTATTGATACGATTTCAGAAATGCTCCCAATAAAGATATTTATCGTTTTGATAACGAACCTGAAAAGGAGTATGTAAATGGATATTTTACCGAATTGCCTATAAGTGCAATCAGAAATTCACCATTATTTTTCTGGAAATTATTTCTACTAGGGCGTAAAAACCCTTATTTACATAAGCCTTTAGGAGATGGAAGGGCTATGCCTACTCCAGGACAACGTAAAATAATGTTAACTCGATATACTGACTGTACAGTTTCAATTGATGGATACAATGCTAATCTATTGCAGAAAGCACTGCGTAGTTTAAAAAGAAAAGAATTTAATCACATGGTTGTAATTGGACATCCAAAAGCGTTATCAAGATATTCGACAATAAAGTTAGAAGAATTTGTGGAAAAGAATAAGAGAGAACATAATTTTACAACATATTCAAAAATGTTCGGAAATAAATAAATGATAACTTTTGTAGAAAATAAAAATATCAATAAACAGAAGTGGGATACCTGTATTGACAGCAGTTCCAATTCTTCCATATTTGTTTATTCCTGGTATTTGAATATTGTTTCTGAAAATTGGTCTGCATTAATATTAAATGATTATGAAGCAGTTTTCCCTATTGTTTCAAAATCAAAATATAGAATAAGTTATTTGTATCAGCCTTTTTTTACAAGATATTTTGGAGTTTATTCTCCACAAATAATAAATGAGAAGACAGTTAATAAATTTATTAATTCAATTCCCGAAAAGTATAAATATATTGACATTTGCATACATGAATCAAACATCACAAAGAATATCGAACTTGAAAACAAAAACAGAAAATTCCAATCACTTGATTTGAAATTTCCTTATGAAACTATTCAAAATAACTATTCTGAAAACGCAAAACGAAATGTTAAGAAAGCACTCAAAGCTAGTCTGAAAATAGAACAAGGTATCTCACCTGAAAAGATTGTAAATCTTTTTAAAACTACAAAAGGAGGAGATCTGGAAATATTCAATGCCAAGGATTATACTGTCCTAATTAATTTAATGAACTATTGTATTAAAAATAACAAAGGACAATCATTTGCAGTTTACGATGGCGATATATTGTGTGCTGCTGCTTTTTTTATGTTCAATAATAATACATATACATATTTGAAAAGCGGCCTAACAGATGAAGGTAAAGCCAAGGGGGCAATGTATTTTTTAATGGATTATTTCATTAACGAAAATTCTGGAAATAATTATCTTTTAGATTTCGGTGGTTCATCCGTAGAAAGTGTTGCTCAATTTTATAAAAAGTTTGGAGCAAAAGATTGTGTATATTTACAAATAAAAAAAAACAAATTGCCTCGACTGGCAAAGTGGATTAAAAAATTAAAGAAATAAATTTATGGTACATATTTTAGGAGCAAACAATTCCCTGTTCAACCAATACATTGCTGAAATACGTGATGAAAAAATCCAAAAAGACAGCATGCGTTTTCGTCGAAATATGGAGCGTATGGGAGAAATAATGGCGTATGAAATAAGTAAAACATTGACTTATGAACCTGTGGAAATAACTACTCCGCTTGGTATTGCGAATATACCTCTTATAAAAGATCAGCCGGTTATAGCCACTATTTTACGTGCAGGATTACCGTTACATCAAGGGATATTAAATTACTTTGACAGAGGGCATAATGCCTTTGTGTCTGCTTATCGCAAACATCATAAAGACGGCACATTTGATATCAATGTCGAATATTTATCAAGTCCTGATTTAACGGATAAAGTATTAATATTATGCGACCCTATGCTTGCAACTGGAGCTTCAATGGTATTAACCTATAAAGCATTGATGCAACGTGGCAAGCCTCGTCATACACATGTCGTATCCGTTATCGCAAGTTTGGAAGGTGTGGAATATGCAAAAAAACATTTGCCAGAAAATGTAACTTTATGGTGCGGCGCAGTGGATGATGAATTAACGGCTCACTCATACATTGTTCCCGGATTGGGCGATGCAGGCGACCTTTCGTATGGAACCAAAATTTAATATCCATTAATTTGAACTCCTGGTGGGAAATTTTTTCTGTTTTTTTATTAAGTACTGTTAAATTTGTTTTTGGCGGTGTTCCCCTTGCTTTAACTTATAATTTCTCATTTTTCGAATCCGTTACAGTCACCTCTATTGGCGGGTTTACTGGATGCATTCTCTTTGTTTTTTTAAGTGAAAAGTTAATTCTCAATTACCGACACCGTATTGCAAATAAATTACATCTCACTAAAAAAAGCACAACAAAAAAAGTATTTACGAAGAAAAAAAGATTTATCATTAAAGTAAAAACACGATTCGGATTGACAGGTATATCCGCCCTCACACCCCTATTGTTATCCATTCCGCTTGGTTGTTTCGTCGCTGTCAGATATTTTAAAAACAAACAACGTGTATTAATTTATATGTTCACAT
>CAIRRW010000184.1 GCA_903881065.1 uncultured Bacteroidota bacterium | reverse complement strand
TATTATGAAAAAATCAATTTTACTAAATTACATTCTTATTGTATTAGGTTTACTTGTAACAACCGCTACCTTCGCTCAAAAGAAAGACAAAAAAGACAAGAAATTAGATAAAGTAAATTTTCTAGAAGGGAAAAAATACGTTGTTAAGTTTTATGAACTTAAAACAACAGGGAGAGGTAAAGCAATTGAAAGCACTATTGTTTTTAAAGATGGTAAAATAGATTGTGAGCTGATGGATGATAAACTCAAGATTGAAAAAACCAAATATGAAGTTACCTTAGATTCTACATATACTGAAGATGAAACAACATCTCATCTTGTTAAATTGGAAGCAACTTTTACATTAGGGAAAGATGAATCACAATGGGAAGCTACAATTACCAATTATGACATTGAAGGCACAATTCAGGAGAAGAAAAACGGAGTAGATAAAAAGAAATTTGAGTTTAGTGGATCTGAGAAGACTAAGAAATAACTTATTTAATACTATATACAGGCCCATTTAAGCATATACTTAAATGGGCTTTTATTTTAATATTGAATCCTTTATTAATACTTCTTAATTTATAATATTCTCTTTACTTAAAAAACAATCTTCAATATCAATAATTATTAGATTTACCTACACATATTCACCTAATTAATTAAAATATATTATTAAAATCCGACTATGGAAAAGCATATTCACGAAGACAAAGAATTCAAGAATATTATTCTTCAAGAAAAAGAAACGAGAGATAGAGAGTTTGAAAACTGCAAGTTTATCAATTGTGATTTTTCTAACGGAGTATTTAGATCATCTAAATTTATAGATTGTATTTTCATGGATTGTAATCTTTCAATGGCAAAACTCAATAATTGCCAACTAAATAATATCATATTTAACAACTGTAAACTTTTAGGAATAAACTTTAGGGATTGTTCCGACTTCTTGTTTTCTGTTAATTTCAATAGTTGTGTTCTGGATTATTGTTCCTTTGCTACAAAGAAGATGTCGAAAACCATTTTCAATAATTCATCCATGAAGAATGTTGACTTTACGGAAACTGATTTATCGAAATCAAAATTTACAAATTCTGATTTGATGAATGCTGTATTCGACAAAACTATACTTAAAGAAACTGATTTTATTTTAGCATCTAATTTCATAATAGACCCGGAAATAAATATAATTAAGAAAGCGAAATTTACTCTTCAAGGATTGCCTGGATTGCTTTCAAAATATGACATTACAATAGAATAAAGGATTTTAACAATCGAAATCCTTATTTTATTTAATGAATTTCTCTATCTGTTCTTTCTTCATCGTACCTTGAATATAAGAAATAAGTTTCTTGTGATTATTATATACATGGATTGAGGGTGTGTATTGAGCAGTACAGTAATTATAATAAGTTTTATCCTTGTCCTGAACAAAAGCAACATTAGCTAAATTATCTAATTCGTGCGCAACAGCAAACCCATTAATTGTAGCGCTATCTTCACGAGAAATAAAAACAAATTGGATTGAATAAAATGATCTGATATTATCAGAAATTATGCTTGCTTCCTTATTGCAATACGGACAATCATTTTTAAAGTATATCATCACTGTATTTCGCCTTTTAATAATATTTTCAGGTGTAAACTCACTTCCATCAAGCAAATAATATTTAAATGGAGGCATTTCCCTTATAGAGTCGAACATGCTAAGCTTATTCTTTTGTGCAAAAGCATCAACACAATAGAAATCAAAGAGGAAAAGAAGAACAATTCTAAAAATACATGATTTCATCTCTAGCAATAATTAAATTTAATGAAAATCAAGAATCTTAAATCCAGCCTTTTAATTTATAATAAGTAATGGCAAAGTATTCACGCATCACAATTAATTCATAATTTAAGTAGCTCCACATATTATATCTTAGCGACAGATTCTTTATACGAGTATCTTTTGTATTTTGCTTATCCTTTATTTTCTCTTCATCAATAGGTATTTCGAAAGCAGACAAACCTGATATATTAACGAAACCGACCTTTTTAAATATTTTAATTGACCGATACATATGTTCAGGCGAAGAAACAAGTAATAGGGCGATTTTATCTTTATTGTTACCACACATTTCTGAAATATTTACAGCTTGAGAACGGGTATTAAAACCGAGTGGTGCAAACTTAATTCTGGAAGAATCAATTCCTTTAATTATTAGTTCTTTCGCCATTAATCTCAATTGATACAAACTGTCATTTTCACCATATGGATGAGCAATAATTATTTTCGCATTTCTATATTCTTTAGCAGCTTGAACTGTATAATACGTCCGTATCAATCCATCAGGACTGGGCATTCCACTTCCTCCAAGCAGAACAATTACATCAGGTGTTTTATTGGAATTGGAATTGGATGTCCCCAACCAATGATAAGCATTGTAAGGCAAATCGGTAAAACTTAATAGAATTATTATAAATGAGATTATACCAAGAGAAAACAAAAACCATCTAACAACTTTAATAAGCACATGTTTTATTTTATTTAATGTTTGCATATCAGTCTAACCAAATCATTTCTTCTTTCTGGCAACCAGAAACACAACACCCATTACTCCTATTGAAACGAGCAGTAAAAATAATTTATTTATCGGACTTGGCTGATCATTATGCGGTTTCAATACTTTTTGCTGGTCATTCAAATCATTATTCTCAACAAATGATTGAACACCGAACTCTGTCTCCAAGAATTTCTTTTCCTGATCAAAAGTTCGCTGTGAAGTAATGAAATAATAATCATTTGCTATATTACTAATGAACTTCCTGCTATGCTCACAAAGAGAAACTGTTAGTTTATCAAACTTAGGGTATGAAGCATAAATAATCCACTCCTCACCTTTCTCAAAACTCATTAAACAGGGAGATGCACAATCGAAATCAATTTTCACATGCGGAGAAACAGCACCTTTATATAACTCATTAATCGTAAAATAAACTGTACTTATTCCATCTACAGCACATGCACTTACGGAATCAACCTTACCATAAAATATTACATTATAGTTCTTACAGAGTTCTTTTGAAATTGGTTGCAATGGAGGACATTGACAAGCAAATGTTTTAGATGAGGTAAATAATAATAGAAGAAAAAAGAAGATTCTATTCATTAGGATTGTGAATATACCGCTAACATTTGAATACAATAAGTGTGTATTTGTAAGTTGAATTCTATACCTCTTTATTTCTGCGAGGTAAAAAATCTGAACTGTTCAAAAACTCAATGCTCTTTTCTATCTCGGTAAACATTACTTTATCTGCATCTACAAAAGGTACAAGATTTCTATATTTTGAAATAACAAATTCTATTACCGTAGATGATTGCAATGGCCGTCTGAATTCTAATGCCTGTGAAGCATTAAACAACTCAATTGCTAGTATCCGCTGCACATTCTCTACCACTCTTTTACATTTAGTTGCTGCATTGGCACCCATCGAAACGTGATCTTCCTGTCCATTTGAACTAACAATAGAATCAATAGAAGCAGGAGAACATAGCTGTTTATTCTGACTAACAATACTTGCAGCTG
Source organism: uncultured Bacteroidota bacterium (assembly GCA_903881065.1). Lineage (GTDB taxonomy): Bacteria > Bacteroidota > Bacteroidia > 2-12-FULL-35-15 > 2-12-FULL-35-15 > 2-12-FULL-35-15. The sequence continues at coordinate 5,011 of CAIRRW010000184.1, read as the reverse complement.
TATATTGAGGAATCATAAAACCTGAATTTAATCCTGGTGTAGCAACAAGAAAAGGTGGCAAACCTCTCAACCCACTTATCAACTGATATGTACGTCTCTCCGAGATATTACCTAATTCAGCTAATGCTATAGCAAGAAAATCTAAGGCTAAGGCCAATGGTTGTCCGTGAAAATTACCACCAGAAATGATTTCATTCTCATCAGGGAAAATAGTTGGATTATCAGTTACTGAATTTATTTCTGTAAGAAAAACATTTTCTGCATATTCTATTGCATCCTTTGAAGCGCCATGTACTTGAGGTATGCAACGGAAAGAATAAGGATCCTGTACATGCGCTTTCTTCTGTTTAATAATTTCACTCCCTTCTAATATTCTTTTAATATTTTCAGCAGTTTTTAATTGTCCTTTATGTGGTCGAATTGTATGAAGATGTTCCTTGAATGGCTCAATACGACCATCAAAAGCATCCAACGAAATTGCACCAATAGTATCGGCAGCATTGGATAGTTTCCTTGTCTGCAACAAACACCATACGCCATAAGCACTCATAAACTGAGTCCCATTCAGTAATGCCAATCCTTCTTTTGATTTCAATTGAACAGGCTCTGATTTCAATTGTTTTATCACATCTTTAGCCTGCTGACGCTTACCATTAAAGTTCACTTCACCCATACCAATAAGTGGTAAGCATAGATGTGCAAGTGGCGCTAAATCACCGGATGCACCTAACGAACCCTGCTGATATACTACAGGAAGCATCTCCATATTATAAAAATCAATAAGGCGTTCTACTGTTGCAAGTTGTACGCCCGACTTGCCGTAGGATAACGACTGTATCTTTAATAACAGCATCAGTTTCACAATCTCTTCCGGCACTTCATCTCCGGTACCGCAAGCGTGAGACATCACCAGATTCTGTTGTAATTTCTCTAAATCTGCATCAGGTATCTGAACATCACAAAGTGAACCAAAGCCAGTATTGATACCATAAATTGGTTCTTTCTGAGTAGACATTCTATTATCAAGATATTCGCGACAACGAACTATATTGCTTTTTGCTTCTTCGGATAAAGAAAGTTTTTTCTTTGCAGAAATTATATCTTCAATTATTTCAAACGTTAATTTATTTGTAGAAATATAATGCATATCTATTTTAATGTTTCAATTATTGTTTTAATATTTACTTTGGTTTGTTCGCCGGTAACCATATTCTTTAAACTCAACATTCCGCTATTCATCTCATCACTGCCTACTATCACCACATATGGGATTTTTTTATCATCGGCATAACTCATTTGCTTTTTCATTTTAGCCTTTGCATCAGGGTATATCTCCGAATTTATTCCTGCTTTACGTACCAGTGATAACAGCGATAAACAATAGTTCTGCTCTGTTTCTCCGAAGGTTACAAATAATAACTTGGTAGAAGCAGAAACAGATTCAGGGAATAAATTCAACTCATTAAGTACATCATATATTCTATCCGCACCAAAAGAAATACCTACTCCGCTTACGTTTGGCAAACCGAATATACCTGTTAAATCATCGTAACGACCACCGCCGCAAATGCTGCTTGTAAGTGTTCCTGCATCTGCTTTCACTTCAAATATTGCTCCAGTGTAATAGTTTAAACCACGTGCAAGAGTAATATCAAGTTCTATTCTAGAATTTAGTTGAAGGTTGTTAGTTGAAAGTGTATTGAAAATATATTCAACTTCTTCAATCCCTTTCAAGCCTATTATTGATGGTGCTAAAAGAGTTTTAAGAAAGTTTATCTTCTCAAGTGTGGTGCCATTAAAGTTAATTAATGGTTGAAGTTTTTTAATTGACTCCTCTCCTACTCCTTTTTCAGCAAGTTCTTTGTTTACGCCTTCTATGCCCACTTTATCCAGCTTATCTATCGCAACTGTAATATCAATTATTTTATCTGCTTCACCTATTACTTCGGCTATGCCACTTAGTATTTTCCTATTATTAATCTTTATTACAACAGGCAGATTCAATCTGGTAAATACATCATCGATTAGTTGAACAAGTTCTACTTCATTTACCAACGAGTTACTACCAATTACATCGGCATCGCATTGGTAAAACTCTCTGTAACGCCCTTTCTGTGGTCTATCAGCACGCCATACCGGTTGTATCTGATAACGCTTAAAAGGAAAAGTAATTTCATTTTGATGCTGTACAACATAACGCGCAAATGGAACTGTAAGGTCGTATCGAAGAGCCTTCTCTGAAATTTTACTTATTAGTTGTTTGTTGTTTAATGATTGTAATTCCTGTGCATCAATACCTGCAAGAAAATTCCCTGAATTCAATATCTTAAATATAAGCCTATCGCCTTCTTCGCCATACTTCCCCATCAATGTCTCCATATTTTCCATTGCAGGAGTTTCAATTGGCAAGAAACCATAAAGCTGAAATACCTGCTTTATAGTATCAAATATATAGTTGCGCCTCACCATTTCCTGTGGCGAAAAATCCCTTGTTCCTTTTGGTATTGATGGTTTCACTTTGTGCAGTTTAATCTCTATTATCGGAGCGCGAATATCGCAATTTTTTTCGCTTGGGGTGATAATGCCATTTCAATTTCTTTTTAATCATACCTTTGTGCCCAAATAAAATTTATCGTATGAAAAACATTTTAGTAATAGGAGCAGGTCGTTCAGCTTCTTCACTTATAAAATATTTACTTGATCATGCTGCGGCAGAAAACTGGAACGTAACTGTTGGCGATGTTTCGATGGAGTTGGTAAAACAAAAAACAGGAAATCATCCGCAGGCACGCCCTCTTACATTTGATATTAATAACGAAGTACAGCGCGAACAGGAAATAAAACGTACTGATATTGTTATTTCCATGCTTCCGGCATCCATGCACATGAATGTAGCAAAGGATTGTGTTCGTTTCAAAAAGCATTTGGTTACTGCTTCGTATGTATCCAAAGAAATGGGCGAACTGCATGATGAAGCGAAATCGGCAGGTATAATTCTTATCAATGAAAATGGGCTGGACCCGGGCATCGACCATGCTTCTGCCATGAAAGTGATTGATGAAATACATCAGCAGGGTGGCGAATTAATTTCCTTTAAATCGTATTGCGGAGGATTGGTGGCGCCGGAAAGTAATGATAATCCGTGGGGATATAAATTCTCGTGGAACCCGCGCAATGTAATATTGGCAGGACAAGGAACGGCTCAGTATATCGAAAACGGAGAGTATAAATACATTCCATACAACCGCTTATATACACAAACAAATACTATTGAAGTAAAAGGATTGGGCTCGTTTGATGCGTATGCCAACAGAGATTCTTTATCCTATCGTAAAGTATATGGTATCGAAAATATTCCTACAATGCTAAGAGGAACGTTGCGTATGGAAGGTTATTGCAAGGCTTGGAATGTTTTTGTAAAGCTGGGATTAACGGATGATACTTACAAAATAGAAGCGTCGGACACGTTGACATATCGTAATTTAGTGGAAGCGTTTTTACCTCATAGTAATCAATCAACAAAGGAGAAATTAGTTGCTTTGATGGGCGATGAAATGGATGCAGAAGCATTGAGCAAGATTGAATGGACGGGTATTTTGAGTGATGAAAAAATCAAGCTATCCAATGCTTCACCAGCACAAATACTTCAGGATTTATTGGAGCGGAAATGGCAATTGAAGGAGCATGATAAAGATATGATTGTGATGCAGCATCAGTTTGAATACCGAAATAAAAATGCGGAAATAAAAAATATTACTTCATCGTTAATTGTAAAAGGTGAAGACCAGATTTATACTGCTATGGCAAAAACGGTGGGGCTGCCTTTGGCAATTGTTACAAAGTTGATTTTGCAGGGAAAAATCTCTTCTCGCGGTGTGGTGATACCTACCATTAAGGAAATTTATCAGCCTCTGTTGCAGGAATTGGAAACGATGGGAGTTACATTTGTGGAAGAACACAATTAATTCGATTGACAGCCAAAGATGATGATGATAATAATGTGAGGGCTAAATCCCTCGATATACGATTCATCTACTTTCTATTACTCCGCTCTGAAGAGTAGAACTACTAAAAGCCTACACTTTCAAATATATTTATACTTTTCCATTGTTTTTTGGGTCAAAGTCAACCATCCATTCAATACCATATTTATCTCTGAACATTCCAAAATATGTACCCCAAGGGCTTTCGCCAATTGGCATTTCTATTTTCCCACCTGCCGAAAGTCCATTATATATTTTGTCTGCTTCTTCCTTACTTTCTGCACTTACAGCAATTTTACTTCTATTTTCGTTTTCATTTACCTGTCCCATAAATTCAGGAACATCATTAGCCATTAACGCATTGTTTTTACCGATAGGTAAAGCTATATGCATAATTTTATTTGCTTCTTTTTCAGGCACCACATAATCAGGGCTGAGCAGGTCTTTAAAACGCATAACTTTGGAGAACTCTCCACCAAATACTGATTTATAAAATGTAAATGCTTCTTCGGCATTTCCATTGAAGTTAATGTGAGGATTGATTACTGCCATAGTTTTTATTTTGATTTATTATTTGTTCGCTATTGTTGGTCTTTTGAACAACATATTTTATTTTGTAAATTTAGCTTTTGTTCTTTCCCCACACACAAAAAAACTCGTATTTCTACGAAGCTTCATTCCCAAAATTATAATTACTACTCTTTTTTATTTTATGTGAGCTTAAAACCCTTTTAATGCTTTGTTACTCGTCGTTAATTCATAGAAAACCGTTTTTAGTTCATAGAAAACCATTTTTAGTTCATAAAAAAGTGTTTTTAGTTCTTATAAAACTGATTTTAGTTCATAGAAAACCATTTTTAGTTCACAGAAAAGTGTTTTTGGTTCATATAAAACTGTTTTTAGTTCATATAAAACCGTTTTTAGTTCATAGAAAACTGTTTTTATTTTATAGAAAACCGTTTTTAGTTCATTGAAAACCATTTTCTATGAACTAATGACGACCATTAATGCATTAGAAACGTTTTAGG
>CAIRRW010000183.1 GCA_903881065.1 uncultured Bacteroidota bacterium | reverse complement strand
GTGTTAAAAAAATGAAAACTGGGAGTCGAGAACAATCAAAAGAAGCTTTATCGTTTTTATTCCTTTCGAAACACTTTTAGACATTATAAAAAAGCTTTTCGGAACTATAAAATAGGCAAATGGAAGAAAAAATCATAAAAGTGCAATTAAGAAAACCCGACATTTATAATGTATTGATATTCAATAAGGAGAATTTATTGAAAATAATAAAATTGAAATTCCTTTTGAATATTCTGTTTCTAAACTAATTATTAGGACCAAACTTTAGTTATCTAAATTCCAAATACCTAAATTGAAAACAAAATAAAATTGCCCTAAAGGATTTGTTAAAATCAAAGTCGATGCATTATATATTGAAAATGATAAAATGAAGGTTAATTTTACTACATTTGTATAGTTTCAATCCGATTTTTTACTAAAATAATAATATGATAAACTGTATAATAATTGACGATGATTCGGTATCTGTAAACCTTATGAAGCATTTCATAAGCAACACAGAGGGATTGAGTTTTATAGAATCGTTTTCAAATCCTATTGTTGCAGCCAATTATATCAGAAAAAACGCAACAGATATAGGTTTAATTTTTTTGGATATTGAAATGCCTGAGATGTCAGGTATTGAATTACTTGAATCCTTTAAAGAACTTCCTCCTGTTATTTTAATTACTTCAAAAGAAAAATATGCAGTGAAAGCTTTTGATCATAATGTAGCTCATTATCTAATTAAACCTGTTGAATATGGAAAATTTTTAAAAGGAGTGGAACGTATTTTCGAGTTGAATGAAGCAAAAAACAATCAGGAATTAGAATATATATTTATAAAGGATAATGGCTTAATGTGTAAAGTGGCACATAAAGATATCTGTTATTGTGAGGCACTTGGTGATTACGTGAAAGTGCATTTGAAAGAAAAATCCTATCTTGTAACTACTACAATGAAGAACATGGAGGATAAACTAAAAACCAGCAAACAGTTTATCAGAGTTCATAGTTCTTATATAATAAATGTTAACTTTCTTGAGAATTTCGACTCGGAAACCTCTATCGTTGCTGGAAAAATTATACCTATCGGCAATAAATACAGAGCCTCATTACAGACCAGATTGAATATCATCTGATTATTTTTCACCCCTTCTTTTCCTTTTTAAACCCCTTCAAAACCTATTCTAACGAATTATAGGATTCTTCCTTTATTAATGTTCGACTTTTGTGCCGTTAAAAATAAATAAACACACAAATAAATTAATAAAATTAAAAGAAATGAAAAAGCAAGTATTATTAGTAGAAGATCAGGCGGCTACACGCAAATTACTAAGTCATTACTTAGGTGAATTTTATGAGGTGACTGAAAAAGCAACGGCTGAAGAAGCATTGGAATGGATGGCTGAAGGTAACACACCAGATGCAATTGTAACAGATATCATAATGCCTGAAATGACAGGGATTGAATTTTTGACTCACTTACAAAGAAGTCAAAATGATGTACCACCGGTTTTGGTTTTGTCAAGTGTTGAAAACAGTGTTGAGAAAATGAAGTGCTTTAACTTAGGTGCACTTGATTATATTATCAAACCTTTCAATCCTGAAGAATTACGTTTCCGTTTACATAATATTTTTAGAAATTAATAAGTCATGAAAAAGGAAACATATAAAATTTTCAAACGTGCTTTTGATGTTGTTGCAGCATTAGGTACTTTGGCAATCATTTGGCCAGTAATGTTAATAGCTGCAATAGCAATAAAACTTGAATCTAAAGGTCCTGTTGTTTATCGTTCGAAAAGGGTAGGGCAAAACTATAAAATTTTCGGGTTGCTTAAATTCAGGACAATGAGCCAAAATGCTGATAAACAAATGAAGGTAATGAAGGATTTAAATCAGTATAAAAATGAATCAACTGCTTCCTCTGAATTGAGTGAATGTCCATTTTGTAAAATGTTGCAACGTCCTTGTTCACCAATTCTTATAAATGATAATGAAAAGATTTGTGAAAATTTCTATTTGATGAAAAAAGAAAGAGAAAAAGCTTCTGCATTCTTCAAAATTAGTAATGATCCAAGAGTAACTCGTGTAGGTAATTTTTTACGCAAAACAAGTATTGACGAATTGCCTCAGTTAATTAATATTTTGAACGGAGATATGTCTTTGATTGGGAATCGCCCTTTGCCATTATATGAAGCTGAAAAACTTACAAATGATCACGATATTGAACGTTTTAATGCACCTTCTGGGCTAACTGGTTTATGGCAAGTGACTAAAAGAGGAAAATGTTCAGTATCTGAGAAAGAAAGAATTGAACTTGATAAGACTTATGCTCGTGAATGGTCATTGGCAATGGATTTTAAAATTTTAATGAAAACCTTCCCATCCTTATTGCAGGAAGAAAACGTTTAAACTTATGAAAAATACATTGTTTTTGATCTTTATTGTTACTTTTTCAGCTTCAATGGCTCAGACAAGTTTGTCGTCTTTGGTTGATGATGTTAAAAAGCCTGCGATTGAAGAAGTTGATTTGTTGAGTATTCCTCCTTTGGATTCATTATACAAATGGGCAGAACAAACATCATTTAATATTAAACAGCAAGATGCATTGATAGAAAAAACTGAGGCAGATACAAGAAGAGTAAAAAAACAATGGTTAACAGCTTTGCAGGTGAGTGCAAATATTCGTGGTGGTACATATGGTAATACTGTGGTAAACCAAATGGAAACAGGATATACATATGGACCCATTCTTACTTTTTCGCTTTATGATATAGTTAGCCATAAAGATCAAGTTGAACTTTACAAAGCAGAAGAAAAAATAGCAGGTTACAAACGAGACGAGATTGTTTTCGAAACTAATAAAGTAGTAGGTATTTTATATAATAGTGTTCAAGTACAGAAAAAAATATTAAAAATAAAGAGCGAGTCTGTTAATTCTGCATATATTCATGTAAAAATGGCGGAAAGAGAATTTGCTCAAGGCTCGGTGGAGGTT
>CAIRRW010000182.1 GCA_903881065.1 uncultured Bacteroidota bacterium | reverse complement strand
TTATATTGTTTTATGTTTTTACTCTTAATCCATCGTTTTCAATTCAGCAACTAATTCTGTTAATGCTTTTTTAGCATCTCCAAAGAACATGGAAGCTTTAGGGTCGTAGAACAATAAATTGTCAATGCCAGCATAACCTGCGTTCATTGATCGTTTGTTGATGATAATGTGTTTTGCTTTGTCCACTTCCAATATAGGCATGCCATATATTGGAGAAGAAGGGTCAGATTTAGCAGCAGGATTTACTACGTCATTTGCACCAACTACAAGTACTACATCAGTTTGTTCGAACTCAGGATTGATATCATCCATCTCTACCAATTTTCCATAATCAACATTTGCTTCAGCAAGCAATACGTTCATGTGGCCCGGCATACGACCTGCAACAGGATGTATAGCGTATTTAACTTCAACGCCGCGTTCTTCCAATAAAAGTTCCAATTCGTGAATAACGTGCTGTGCTTGTGCTACAGCCAATCCATAACCGGGAACGATAACTACTTTCTTGGAATAATTCATCAATATTGCTAAGTCAGAAACCTGAATATCTTTAATAGAACCTTTTACACTGTCACTTGAAGCAGCAGTAGCACCGCCACCAAATGCCCCGAAAATAACATTGCTAAGAGGACGATTCATAGCTTTACACATAATCAACGTTAATAATGTTCCTGCTGAACCTACAAGGATACCACCTGTTAACATTACTTTATTGTCGTAAAGGAAACCTCCAAATGCCGCAGCAAGACCTGTAAATGAGTTTAACAAAGAAATAACCACTGGCATATCTGCACCACCAATAGGTATGGTAAATAAAATACCATAAACAATAGCACATGCAAATAATAAATATACAAGCATCATGCTTCCGCCTGTCGCGATAATGTATCCTCCGAAAGAAAATACTCCTATCATTACTATTGTATTAATAACGTTGTAACTTGGCAAACGAATAGGTTTATTCATTGTTCCATTCAGTTTAAGGAAAGCGATAATACTTCCGGAAAACGAAACTGTACCGATAATAAGACCAAGGATAATTGCCATCATTGTACCTATTGACGCCACGTGTGTTGGTTCGCTCATTAAATGATTGAATTCAATTAATGAAATTAAAGCCGCACAAGCACCACCCATTCCATTGAACATGGAAACAAGTTCCGGCATTTTTGTCATTTGCACTTTCTTTGCTGTCATCCAGCCAATGATTGTCCCTAATGCAATCGCTCCGAAAATCATTCCGGAAATCATTATTGGAACAGGTCCTTCATGCAAAAAGATGGTTCCTAAAATAGCTATGATCATACCACCTGCACCTATCAAGTTTCCTTTACGGGCAGTCTTTGCATTACCCATCATTTTTAAGCCGATAATAAAAGTTACCGACCCGATTAAATAACATATTTCTAATAAATTTTTCATATCTCTTAAATTCTTATTGTTATTTCTTTTTCTTAAACATTTCCAACATACGGTCTGTTACCACAAACCCCCCAACCACGTTTAGAGTACCAAGCACAACTGCCAAAAAACCAAGTATTAATGCAAGAATATTATCTGTATTAACATTCAACATTACATGTATTGCTCCTACTATTACTACTCCATGTATCGCATTGGCACCGCTCATTAATGGTGTATGCAACACTGTTGGTACGCCTCCTATTACTTCTATCCCCACAAATATGGATAGTATTACGAAGTAAAATATTTCTCTATTCTCTCCGAAAAACGATAAAATCTGTTCCATTTATTTATTTTTTTGTTTAACTATTTTATTTTTTGGTTCTATGCTTTTTTCAAACTTGTGTGTACAGCTGATCCATTATGAGTAATCAAAGAACCTTTGGTAATATCTTCTTCCATTTCCCATTTGAATTTGTCTTTATCAGCTAAGTGATATAATAATGTTTGAATATTTTTGGCATATAAATCACTTGCATTCATTGGTAATAATGAAGGTATGTTTCCTTCACCAATTATAGTAACACCATTTTTATTGATAGTTTTATTCAACTCACTACCAACAACGTTACCTCCTTGTTCTACAGCCATATCAACTATTACAGAACCGAAACGCATACTTTTTACCATATCTTCTGTTACCAACACTGGAGCTTTACGTCCCGGAATCAATGCTGTAGTAATAACTATGTCAGCTTCTTTCACATGCTTGGAAACCAATTCCTGTTGTGCTTTCAAGAACTCATCTGATACACCTTTTACATATCCGCCTTCCATTTTCACAGAAGAATCGCCTTTTACTTCAATAAATTTCCCTCCTAAAGATTCTACCTGCTCTTTAGTTTCAGGTCGAATATCAGATACTTCAACTACAGCTCCCAAACGTTTTGCTGTAGCGATTGCTTGCAAACCTGCTACTCCAGCACCGAATATTACCACTTTGGAAGGACGAATAGTTCCAGCAGCTGTTGTCATCATCGGGAATATCTTTCCTAGTGTATCTGCTGCCATTATCACTGCTTTGTATCCTGCCAAGTTTGCCTGTGAAGACAATGCATCCATTTTCTGTGCACGTGATATACGAGGTACTGCATCCATCGAAAACGAAGATATCCCTGCTTTCACGCATGCGTCCACCAATTCAGGATTCGTTGCTGCCCACATAAACGACATCAAAATAGCATCCTTTTTCATCTTTGCTATTTCTTCTGATGATGGTGCATTCACTTTTAGAACAACATCTGCATCACTGTATATTTTATTTTTATCACTCACAATCTGAGCGCCTGCTGCGGTATATGCTTCGTCAGCAAAGAAGGAATTTACTCCTGCACCAGACTCTACCTGAACTTCAAAACCTTTTTTTACAAGATCTTTTACTACATCAGGCGTTATCGACACACGATTCTCCTTTAATTTAGTTTCTTTAGGAACTGATAATTTCATTGTATGTTTTATTATTATTATTAAAAGTTTATGAATTCGAAAATTACATCAGCAGCTCTTCATATTTTCAAATCATCAAACTGATTTTTTTGCGGCACGAAAGTAACAAAATATTGTGTTAACAGCGTTCGTTTTTTATAAAAACCTTGCAAAGTTGATTAAAATCAGTTATTCGGAGATAATAAGTAAAATATGACTTTTAAAGATTTTTTATTTAAAAAAAATTAGAATTTTTTTTTCTAGTAATTATTTTCCATTCAAAAATAGTTCACATGAATAGTTTTTATTAGAATAAATTAAATTATTTTTAAACAATTAATATTATTAAATGCTAATTAACGCCAACTCTTAATTAAAAGTCATTAAGTCACCTTCATTAGAGGTATTGTTCCTCCCGATGACAATTACTGAGTTTCCGATATTAATTACCGAGTTCCTGATACCAATAGCTGTTAATCTCCCGCTTTTCTTCACAAATTTTAAATTTGTGATAAGAATTTAGAATTTGAAACCATGTATTTTAAATTTCAAAAACATTTGCCTTACATTTGTGCCCCAATGAAAACAAAGTTAATACACCCAGTATTCAAAATCATAAGCCAATGTGCTGTCGAAATGAATATTGATGCATACGTAATTGGTGGCTGGGTAAGGGATTTAATTATTAATCGTCCATGTAAGGATATTGATGTTGTTGCCATTGGCAGCGGAATAGAATTGGCAGAAAGAGTCGCAAAAAAGCTTGGAAATCAATATCATGTTACCGTTTACAAAAACTTTGGTACAGCTCAAATAGCTTATGAGGATTATGATATTGAGTTTGTAGGAGCCCGAAAAGAGTCCTATCGATCAGAAAGCCGCAAGCCAATTGTGGAAAATGGAACACTTGAAGATGATCAAAATAGAAGAGATTTTACAATAAATGCCCTTGCAATTTCATTAAATGCAAATAACTATGGCGAGTTGCTCGACCCATTTAAAGGTTATAATGATATGGAAGAGCAGATAATTCGTACCCCTCTTAATCCAGATATTACGTATTCGGATGATCCTTTGCGAATGATGCGTGCTATACGATTCGCTACTCAATTGAATTATGTTATTGAAGAAGAATCTTTAAAAAGCATCACTAAAAATAAAGAAAGAATTAAAATAATTTCTAAAGAAAGAATTGCCGACGAGTTGAATAAAATTATTCTTGCACCCGTTCCTTCCATTGGTTTCAAACTTCTTTTTGATACAGGATTATTGCACTATATTTTCCCACAAATGGTTTTGCTGCATGGTGTGCAAACTATTAGTGGCAAGTCCCACAAAGATAATTTTTATCATACTTTAGAAGTCCTGGATAATATTTGTAAAACGACAGATGACCTTTGGTTGAGGTGGGCAGCTATTCTGCATGATATCGCAAAGCCCCAAACCAAGCGTTTCGAACCTGAACATGGCTGGACTTTTCATGGGCATGAAGATAAAGGAGCACGGATGGTTCCAAAAATATTTACTGAACTTAAACTTCCATTAAATGAAAAAATGAAGTTTGTACAAAAGCTTGTCTTGCTGCATCTCCGGCCAATTGTATTGGCTAAAAGCGAAGTTACCGATAGTGCCATAAGAAGATTATTATTTGAGGCGGGAGAAGATATTGATAATCTTATGAAACTTTGCGAGGCAGATATTACTTCAAAAAATGAATATAAAGTTCAGAAATATTTAAAGAATTTTGAATTAGTCAGACAAAAATTAAAGGAGGTGGAAGAGAAAGATAATATCAGAAACTGGCAACCTCCAATTAGCGGCGAAGATATTATGAAAACCTTTAATATCCCAGCCGGCAGAGAAGTTGGAATAATTAAAACTGCTATTCGCGAAGCAATTTTGGATGGCATTATTCCCAATGAATACGACAAGGCATTTCAGTTTATGATTGAAAAAGCAAGGGAATTGGGAATTACGATTAAGCTGTAAGGATTTCTCTTTTAATCAAAACATAATTATTACTTTTGCTTTTAGAATAAGATATCAACTCATCATTATAACAATATAAAAATGTCCGTTTACCGTTTTAGAGTTTCATTTGAAGATAACGAAGAGGTTTATCGTGAAATCGAAATAAAGTCGTTGCAGAATTTCGAAGATTTTCATACTATTATTTTGCAATCAATAAAGTTTGATAATATACACAATGCTTCTTTTTTTATAAGTGATGATTATTGGCGAAAGGGGGATGAAATAACGCTTAAACCTGTAGATGAAGAAGAAAACAAAAAGAGGAAAAGGGAGGCGTTGGCACCCAAAAGGCAAATGAGTAAATGTAAAATGGCTTCTTTGATTGATGATCCTCATCAAAAATTTGTGTATGTATATGACCCGAATGTTTCTTGGACTTTGTTAGTGGAGCTTATAAAAATCCTTCCGGATGATGCCAAAATAACTTATCCCCGTATAGCTAAGAGTGTTGATGACGCCCCTCCTCAATATATTAAAAATCTTTTTGTTCCAGTTGTTGAAGAGAATGAATTGGAAGATGAGATACTTGATGATGAGGATGCTTATGTTGCCGGAAAAAATGATGATGATATTTCCGCACTTGAAGGTGTAGAAGGCGAAGAGGAAGTGGAGGAAGAGGCGATGGAAGAAGAGGAAGATATGGAGGCTTCGGACTTTGAAGAACACTCGGATGAACATTCGGAGGAAGATTAATTATATCTCTTTTAAATAAAAAACTAAGTGGTGAGTGGTAAAAATGTACCAGTTAAAACACTTATTGTAATTGCAGGTCCTACTGCAATTGGTAAAACTTCATTAAGTATTTATTTAGCAAAATTATTTAATTGTTCTGTTCTCTCCGCTGATTCCAGGCAGTTTTACAAAGAAATGACTATTGGGACTGCGAAGCCATCAGTAAATGAAATGGAAGGAATTCCTCATTATTTTATTAATTCAAATTCTATTTCAGAGGAATATAATGTGGGCAAATATGAAATAGATGCGATTAATTTATTGGATAATTTATTTACTGAAAACTACATTCAAATTTTAGTAGGTGGTTCAGGATTATACATTGACGCTGTTTGTAAAGGTTTTGATGAACTTCCGGAAGCAGATTTTGAGGTAAGAAATAAAATTAATGATTTATACAAAGAGGACGGAATTGAAGGATTACAAAATCTTTTGAAAGAGTTGGATGAAGTTTATTATTACAAAGTTGATTTGCAAAACCCGCAAAGGATAAGACGAGCCTTGGAAGTTTGTCTGACTTCAGGCAAAACGTATTCTTCACTTCGTGAAGGAAAAATAAAGAAACGTAATTTCAATATTATTAAAATAGGCTTAAACACTAAGCGAGAGGACTTATACGAACGAATAAATATTCGTGTTGATGAAATGATGAAGCATGGGTTTCTTGATGAAGTAAAACAATTGAAATCCTATAAGCACTTGAATGCATTGCAAACAGTTGGGTACAAAGAGTTGTTTGATTATCTGGATGGAAAAATGGAACTTGATTCTGCAATTAATTTGATTAAACAAAATACAAGGAGATACGCAAAACGTCAGCTGACATGGTTCAGGAGGGACGAAGAAATAAAATGGTTTGAACCCGGCAATGAAACAGACATATTAAATTACATAAAAGATAGAGTAGGAGAGTAGAGATGTTAAGCACTATTAAGGACTATTTGCAGCTGGATAAATCTTTTCATAATTTGGTGGTAGTCGAATTATTTGTTC